>JAKCAB010000119.1 GCA_021839785.1 bacterium
CCATCGGCCTGCCGCCCGCGGTGCTGCGCAAAGTCTATTTCGACAATGCCCGGCGGCTCCTGGTGCGCGCGCTGCCGTTGCCGACTCTCCAGGCAGTTCGCGTCGCGAACGACTTCAAGCCCGACGGCAAACTCAGCGAAACCGTGTGGCGGGAAGCGCCGGTGGGGCGCGTCGAGTCCTCGCTCAAAGAAGGCGCGGCGCGGCCCGAGCTTTCCACCACCGTCCGCGCGCTGTGGTCAGACCAGTTCCTCTATCTGGGCTTCCAGGCGCCGTACCGCGAGCTGACCGTTTTCGAGCCGGCGTCGCTCAAGAGCGAGCGTTTCGGACTTTGGGAAAAGGACGTGGTGGAGGCGTTTGTCGGCCCGGACCCGCAGCGGCCGAACCACTATGCCGAATTTGAAGTGGCCCCCACGGGCGAGAAGCTCGACGTGCTGGTGGACCTGCCGGACAAGGATTTCGCCTGGCGCAGCGGCTGCGAAGCCGCGGCAAAGCTCGACCGGCGAGCCAAGGTCTGGACCGCCGAACTGCGAATTCCACTCGCGGCCTTGGCATCTACCAAACCCACACCAGGCACCCGCTGGCGTCTCAACCTCTACCGGCACAGCGCGGCGGATCGCGCCTTCCTCGCTTGGAGTCCGACCGCGACGGGCACCACCCACACGCCCGAGCGGTTCGGCTGGCTGGAGTTCAGCGAGTAATCCTCCGGCCCGGAGCCGGGCCAGTGCCGCCCAACTTATTTCTTCACGCCGGCACGTTCCTTGAGCCAGTTCCAATCGGTCATCGGCGTGGCGACGAAGCCGCCGCTGGTGGCCCCCTGCGTGGGCGGCCGGACCGTGTCGGGCACCACCCAGCGGTGCGCCTCGGTGTGGCCGTCGGCGAAGTGCAGGTTCGCGGACCCGTTGTGGTACGAGGCCGGCAGGTTGTTCCAGGAATTGCCACTCCAGGTATCCACGAAGAATCCGTCGTTGAGCGTGTCCGGATGCTCCTCGATGAAGACAAACGTCTGGCTGGGCTGGACGATGCCAGACATCACGTAAATCTGCTGATAGTCCGGGTTGAACTGGTCGAGCGCCTTGCCCGGATCGCCCACCAGCGAATTCAAGGACATGCTGCGGATGCGCGGACCACACGCCGCCCGCGACCGGTCGGAGGGGCACTTGTAGATGGCGGTGGCGCCGCTGACGTACGGCGCGAGCTTCCCGCTGAGGATGAGCGCGACGTTGGTGTTGTCCGGCGTGTTGCCCCAGTCTTCGATGTTGTTGACCCAGCTCTGCCGTTCGTCGGTCGTCTGGGCCTTGGCGTGGTTGATGATCAACCGATCGCCGAAGTCGTCCGCGTACAACACCCAGCCGATCGAGAGCTGGCGGAGATTGTTATTGCAGCCGATCGCCTGGGCCTTGGCCTTCGCCTTGGCCAGAGCGGGCAACAACAGGCCGGCCAGGATCGCAATGATCGCGATGACGACCAGCAGTTCGATGAGCGTGAATCCGCGACGCCGCGTGGCGGTGTGGCACATGGCGCGAATGGTGTTGCCGTGCCGGTTCGCGTGCCAAGCAGATTCGCTGTGTCAATAAACACAGGCCGCGAAGCCGGCTACTCTTGGCAGCCACTCGCAGCACCCTCTCGGTTCATCCCAGCCAGAAAAGCAAGAGCGGACGCTCCAATTCGAAACGTCCGCGCAAAACTCTGCTCTGCCGGCGACTCGGAGGTCAGTACTCGCGGGTTTTCTTCACGCCGGGCTCCGGCACCGGGTATTTGCCCGCGGCGTCGGCCAAGAGCGGGGCCGGCGAGTCCATCGTCAACTTGTCCACGTCGGGCGCGAATTCGTGGTCGGAGTTGAGAATGTCCTCGTAGTTGACGATCTGGCCCGTGTGGGCGGCCATGCGGCCCATCGAGGTCACCAGGCTGGCGGTCGCGCCGCGTTTGACCTCGTTGTACGGCTTGTCCTCGCGGATCGCCTCGACCAGGTCGTCCCATTCGAGCTGGTACGGGTTCGGCTCGGGCTGCGGAAACGCCCACAGCATGTCGGCGCGCGTGATGTTCCAGCTCTTGAAGGTCCGCACGCGACCGGGCGTGTGCGAGGCCGTGGTAACGATGGCCAGCCCCTTGGAGCCGTGCGCGTAGCTGGCGAACTCGTCGTGGCACCCCGGAATCGCCCGGCTGATGAAGAACAGCTTCGAGCCGTCCGGGTAGGTGTATTCGACGGTGTAGTTGTCGAAGTTCTGGTCCACCGAGTTGCCGCGGTAATGCCGGCCACCGGTGGCGTGGGCCTTGATCGGCCAGGCGTCCTTCATCCAGCAGCACTCGTCGATCTGGTGGATGTTGTAATCGCTGAACAACCCCCCGCTGGCCCACAGAAACGCGTGGAAGCGCCGGATCTGGTAAAGCAACTCGCTCTTTTCATTCTTCATCGGGCCCGCCGTGCAGGCGGTGCCACCCATCCGGTACGCGCGCAGAAACGTCAGGTCGCCAATCTCGCCCTGGCGGATGCGGTCGAACAATTCCTGGCGTCCGTGGCAATGCCGGACCATGAGGCCGACCCCCACCTTGAGGTTCTTTTGTTCGGCTTCTTCGGCGAGCTTGAGCATCCGGCGAGTCGTCGGCCCATCCACGGTGACCGGCTTTTCCATGAACACGTTGAGGCCCTTTTGAATCGCGTAAGTGAAGTGGACCCAGCGGAAGGCCGGCGGCGTGGCGAAAATCGCGACGTCGCCCGGCTTCAGGCAATCCATCGCCTTCCGATAGCCGTCGAAGCCGATGAACTTCCGGTCTTCGGGCAC
>JAKCAB010000173.1 GCA_021839785.1 bacterium
TACCAGGACACGAACCGGATCCAGAGAGACCTCGTGGACCTCATCGCCGGCGACCAGCACAACGTCATGGCGGTGGGCGACGATTCGCAGAGCATCTATTCGTGGCGCGGGGCCAACTTCCTGAACATCCTGCGCTTTCCGGAGCGCCATCCGGGCGCGGCCGTTTACCGCATCGAGACCAATTACCGCAGCACGCCGGAAATCCTCACGCTCGCCAACGCGGCCATCGCCGCCAACGTTCATCAGTACGAAAAGCGGCTCACGCCGGTGCGCGAAGCCGGCATCAAGCCGGCGCTGGTGGCCTGCGGCGACGCGCACGTGCAGGCGGCCTTCGTGGCGCAGCGCGTGTTGGAATTGCGCGAGGAAGGCGCGGCCCTGGACGACATGGCGGTGCTGTACCGTTCGCACTTTCACGCGCTGGAACTCCAGATGGAACTCACGCGGCGGAACATCCCGTTCAGCATCACCAGCGGCATCCGTTTCTTCGAGCAGGCGCACGTCAAGGACGTCGCCGCTTATCTCAAGCTGGTCTGCAATCCGCGCGATGAAATGGCGTTCAAGCGGCTGGTGAAGATGCTGCCCGGCGTTGGCCCCAAAGCCGCGGCAAAATTGTGGACGGGCTTCAAGCCGGCGGGCGCCGGCACGGACCAGCAGCCCAGTGTCGATGAACCAGCGGAGCAGGCTGCGCCGGGAGTCGATCGCCTCCAAAACCTCGCGCCTCGCGCCTCGCGCCCCGCCGAGTCCGCGCCGCTGGCCACGGCGCTCCAGGCGCTTTGCCCCAGCGTGCCGAAAAAGGCCCAGACCGCCTGGGCGCAACTGACGGCCACGGTGGCCCAGCTCGAAGCCGCGCCCGCCCGGCAGAGCGCCACCGCGATGATTGGGCTGGTGATCGAGGCGGTGTACGAGGATTACCTCAAGGCGACGTACACGAATTACAGCTCGCGCCTGGAGGACTTGGAGCAACTTGCCAGCTTTGCCCGGCAGTTTGCGACCGCGGAAGAGTTCCTGGCGCAACTGGCCCTGCTGACCAACGTCGAAGCCGAGGCGGAATCGACCCGCGCGGCGGAGGACGAACGGTTGCGGTTGTCCACGATTCACCAGGCCAAAGGGCTGGAGTTCGGCATCGTTTTCGTGATCATGCTCTGCGACGGCTTGTTTCCGTCGGCGCGCTCGCTCGAGGATCCCGGTGCCGAAGAAGAAGAGCGGCGGCTGTTCTACGTGGCGGTGACGCGCGCGAAGAACGAGTTGTACCTGACCTACCCGTTGATCCGCACCGCCGGGGGAACGTATGGGGGCGAAGCGATGCAGCAACCGTCGCGGTTCCTGGGCGAATTGCCGCGGGAACTGCTGGAAGAATGGAACCTGCAAATGCCGGCGCAGTTTGGCTGAGCCACCGGCGGGCGCGCTTGGACGGCGCACGCGGGTTGCCGGAATTTGGCTTTTCGCGGGGCTGGACCGGGATATACTCCCCTAACGAATCGCGGTTTCCGCGGTTCCGATCAACAATGGAATACGCTCTATGCCACTGACACATACCAGAGACCTGTTCGCGAAGGCCCTCAAAGGCAAGTACGCCCTCGGCGCCTTTAACGTGAACAACATGGAATTGCTCCAGGCCATCGTCGAGGCGTGCGAGGAGGAGAAGGCGCCGGTGATCCTGCAGATCTCCAAGGGCGCCCGCCAATACGCCAATCCGGTGTACCTGAAGAAGCTCATCGAGGCGGCGATCAGCGTCACCAACATCCCCATCGCCGTCCACCTCGACCACGGCGATTCCTTCGAGCTGTGCAAGCAGTGCATCGACGAGGGCTTCACCAGCGTCATGATTGACGGGAGCCACCTGCCATTCGCCAAGAACGCCGAGGTCTGCAAGAAGGTCGTGGACTACGCGCACAAGCACAATTGCGTCGTGGAAGGCGAGTTGGGCCAGCTCGTCGGCGCCCAGCACGACGACGGCGAGGAAGGCGGCGGTTATTCCAAGGGCGGCGTGTACACGCACCCGGACGAGGCGGTGCAATTCGTCAAGCAAACCGGAGTGGATTCCCTCGCCGTGGCCATCGGCAATTCGCACGGCGCTTACAAATTCAAAGGGGAACAGCACTTGGACATCGAGCGGCTCAAAGCCATCAAAAAGGCGCTCGTGGATGCCGGCCTCGGCGATTATCCGTTGGTACTGCACGGTGCTTCCAGCGTTCCGAAGGACATTGTCCGCGAGATCAACCAGTACGGTGGCCAGCTTGGGGAGGACACGGCCGGCGTGCCCGAGGCGGACATTGAAATCGCCCGCCGGACCGGTTGCACGAAGGTGAATATCGACACCGACCTGCGCCTGGCCATGACCGCCGCCATCCGGAAGGTGTTCGCGGAAAGTCCGAAGGAGTTCGACCCGCGCAAGTATCTCGGTCCGGCGCGGACCAAGGTAAAAGAACTGGTCCGGCACAAGGTGCGCAACGTCCTGTGCTGCGCCGGCCACGCGTTCGACTGAGCGCGCTCGTAAATCCGACGCTGAACCGCCGGCAAGACCACCGGCGGACTTTGACAGCCGTTTACGCCGGTCGCGGGGGACAGCCTCGCTGGCCGGCGCGTCGTTTTTGGGGGAGATCGCCTGAACGCAACCCGAATCCTGGACGACCTGTGCACCGTTCATCCGTTTGGCACAAAAAATGTCGCAATTGTGACAGAATTCCGGCTTAGCGTTTCCCGCGCCGTTCAATGGCCGCGTTCCGGCACAGGACCCCCGGCGGACGCAACCTTGGCGCAAACGCCCGCTTGTGCTTTTT
>JAKCAB010000643.1 GCA_021839785.1 bacterium
AACGGCACTGGCTCGCTCACCGGCGCCAGCGTCTGCGCGGTCGCTCCGGCCCACAATTGGGCGACAAATCCCGCGCCTGCCAGCCGCGTCGCGCCATCCACGTCAAACACCGGCGCGTCCAAACCCGCGCCGGGATCGTGGTTGCCGAAAACGAGCCCGGCGCCGTCGGGCACCGCCATCACGCCCACCACCACCGGCGGGCTGGCCACCGCGCGCCGGCCGTCGCGAACCTCCACGCGGTACCAGCCGGCGTCTTCGAGCTTTGCCGTCGCGAGTTCAAACCACGCCGCGGTGGCGCCGGCGAGTGGTTGACCGTTCTTCAACCATTGAAAACTCAGCGCCCCGCTGCCGCTCGCTCCGACTTCCAAAGCCACCGGTTCGCCCACGAAGAACAGGCCCCCGGCTGGCTGGTTTGTGATCGTCAGCGCCGGCTCGAGCACGAAACTCTGCAGGCCCACCAAATCCGCCGGGAGGCTGGGCGGCGCACCGTCGCCACCGGTCTTCACCGTGAAGGCGGCTGACACGCCATACTTTGCCCCGGCCGCGACCGCGGTCTCGAAGTCCGACGCCACCGTGGCGTCCCAGACCCGCACTTGCACGGTGGCGATCTCGCCCGCGAGCACGTTCGGCAGCGTGCGCAGGCTGTTGGCGCTGGTCCAATAGCCGGCGCCGACGCCGGTCCGGAATCTCGCCGGTTCGCCGGCCGGCACGAGGTGGTCCGCGTCCGGCCCGCCCCAAAGTTGCGCGCGCAAGCTTTCGCCCGCGGCCCGCGTCACGCCGTCGGACTCGAACACCGGCGCGTCAATGCCCGCGATGAGCACGTAATTGTCGAAGTTCACCGTGCCGCGGCTCGGATCCGTCACCGTCAAATAGGCCAGTTCGCTGGCGACGCTGCCGGCGCCGTTCCGGGCCACCAGCACGTACTCGCCTTGGTCCGTCAACTGGGCGTTGGCGACCACGAGCGTTGGCGAGTGTGCGCCGGGAATGGGCTGGCCGTTGAAATACCACTGGTTCGTCGCCCACACCGCGGGGCTGGTCTGAGCTTCGAACGTCACCGTCGTCCCCGCCGTCACGGTGGCGGACACCGGCTGTTGGGTGAACACCGGCGCCTGGCTGATGAAGAAGCTCTGCAAGCCGCGCAACGTCGGCCACAGCACCATCGGGTCGCCGCCGCCGGTGGCCAACGCCAACACTTCGGACGCGCCGGCTTTCGCGCCGGCCGCGCCGGCTTCCTCGAAGTGCCAGCCGCTCCGGCTTTCCCACACCTTCACCTGCGCGTACGCGGTCGCGCCCGGCACCACCGTGGGAACGTTCAGCCACGATTCATCGGAAGTCTCCCAGTAGCCCGCGCCGCTGGCAGTCTGGAACGGCTGCGGCCGACCCACCGGCGCGAGCATTTCCGGCGTTGGGCCCGCATACAATTGGGCGAGGTAAGCCGGGCCTTCGAGCCGGCTACCCGTCTCCGCGTCCAGCACGGGGGCATCGACACCGGCCGGCGGCACCAGGTTGCTGAAATAAATCAAGGCCCCGGCGGGGAACTCGCGAATCTGGATCCAGGCCGCGGCGCTGATGCGCGAGCCGCCGGCATTGCTCACCACCACGCTGTAGGCGCCCGCGTGGGGGGGTTCGGCCGCCGCGATGGACAGCGTGGCCTCGGTGGCCCCGGCAATGTCCTGGCCGTTCATGCGCCACTGATAAGTCATCGGCGTCGCGCTGGTGGCTTCCACCGTGAGCGAAAACGGATAGCCGAGCGGCACCACCGCGCCGACCGGCTGGCCGACGATGGCGGGCGCTTGCACCAGACAAAAGCTTTGCAGGCCGGCCAGCACGACGGGGAACATCGCTGGGGCACCCGCGCCGCCAGCCACGATCTGAAGCACCTCCGATTCGCCATGCTTGGCGCCGGCGGCCGCGGCTTCCGCGTAAGTTTCGCCGGCGACGAGCTCCCACGCGCGGACTTGCGCGAAGGCCGTCGCGCCGGGCGCCCCGTTCGTGAGCACCAGCCAGGGATCGTCGATTTGCCAATACCCGGCCTGGGTGCCGTTCCCAAACGGCAGCGCCGGACTCGCCGGCGCCAGTTGGTCCTCCGCCGGCCCCGCCCAAAGCTGGGCGACGTAGCCCGGACCGGCCAGCCGCGTCGCGCAGTTCACGTCATAGACCGGCGCATCCAGGCCGGGGGCTTGGTTGCTGAACCACACGGTGGCGCCGGACGGCGGCGTGCGGAAGCTGAGCCGAGCTTCGCGACTTAGGGTTTCACCAAACGCACTGCTCACCAAAACTTGGTAGGTGCCCAGATTGTCCGCACCCACGCTGGGAATGCCGTAAGCGCTCAAGGTTGCGCCGGGAATGTCCACGCCATTGAACCGCCACTGGTACGAGAACGGGCTCGCGCCACCCACAAACACCTCGAACCGGAAGGACTGGCCGGGAAGCACGGCACCGTCCGCAGGTTCTTGGGTGATCGCGGGCGGCCGGGGAACCAGGCAGAAGCCTTCCAAGCCTACCAGGTCAGGCGGCACCACGGGCGGCATGCCGTCGCCGCAATCGCCACCGAGCACCACTTGGATGATCTTGGAAATGCCAAAGCTTCTTGGCGGCGGGGGATCTTCAATCGAGCCTCCAGAGGCATCCCAAGCCCGCAACTGGACGTAAGCCACCTGACCCGCCTCAACCGAGTTAATCACCACCGCCCCGCCGACCACATAGCCGGTTCCCTGGCGGTTCACGTCCCTGAACGCGATGGCCGTGCCCACGGGCGCCAGGCTGTCGGCCGTGGG
>JAKCAB010000860.1 GCA_021839785.1 bacterium
CGGATCGTTTCCTCGTCATGCTCGACCACGATGACCGAGTTGCCGAGATCGCGCAGACCCGCGAGCGTTTGGAGCAGCCGGTCGTTGTCGCGTTGGTGCAGGCCGATGCTGGGTTCGTCGAGAATGTACAGCACGCCCACCAAGCCGGCCCCAATCTGGGTGGCGAGGCGGATGCGTTGGGCCTCGCCGCCGCTGAGCGTGCCGCTCTCACGGTCCAGCGTGAGGTAACCCAAGCCAACGTTTTTCAGAAAGCCCAGCCGGGCGCGCACCTCGCGGATGATCTCGCCGGCGATCTGCCGTTGATAGTCCGTCAGCTTCAGGCCAGCAAAAAAAGCATCCGCGGCGTCCACCGACAGCGCGCACACGTCCATGATCGAAAGGCCGGGAATTGTTTCGGTTTTCAGTTTCAGGTTTTCAGTTTTCAGTTTTTCCGACTGAACACTTGAAACTTGAAACTTGAAACTCGCGCTGCCCAGCGTCACGGCTAGGATTTCCGGTTTGAGCCGCCGGCCGCCGCAGGCATCGCAGGGCTGCAATGCCATGAACGCTTTGAGCCGGTTGCGTGTAAACTCGCTTTCGCTTTCGGCGTAAAGGCGTTGCAGGTTGGGGATCACGCCCTCGAACGGCCGGGTGATCTTGCTCACCTTGCCGGCGCGCCAGAAGTTGAACTCGATCTCGGCCTCGCCTGAACCGTAAAGGAGCCGTTGTTTGAAATCGGCGGGCAGGTTCTTGAACGGCGCTTCCAAGCTCACGCCGTAGTGCGTCGCGACCGCCTTCAGCATCGCCTTGTAATAAACCACCATGCGCTTGCCGCCGCGTCGCCAGGCCAGCACGGCGCCTTGTTCGAGCGACTTGTCCGGGTCGGGCACCGCCAGGGTTTCGTCGAAGACGAATTTTTGGCCCAAGCCGTGGCAGACCGGGCAGGCGCCTTGCGGCGAGTTGAAGGAAAAGTGCTTCGGCGTCGGCGTGTCGTAGCTCAGACCCGTGGCCGGGCTGTACATGCGATTGGAATGAAGTGTCTCCGCCCAGGCATCCGGCGTCCGCGACGGCTGCTCCGGCGCCTGGCTCAACACCTGCAGGCGACCTTCGCCCCATTTCAGCGCGGTCTCGACCGAATCGGCCAGCCGGGTGCGGATGGCGGGGTCGATGACCAGCCGGTCCACCACGGCTTCGATGGTGTGCTTTTGCTTGGGATCGAGTTTGAACCAGATGTTCGCCGCCAATTCGACGATGTGGCCGTCCAGCCGCGCGCGGACGAATCCTTCGCGGGCCAGCCGCTCGATCACGTCGCGGAACTCGCCGCGTTGGTCGCGCACCACCGGCGCCAGCAACATCACCCGCGTTTTGGCCGGCAGGGCGAGGATTTTGTCCACGATTTCGCTTGCGGTCTGCGAGGTGATGGGCTGGCCGGTGACCGGACAATGCGGCTGGCCGACGTGCGCGTACAGCAGACGCAGGTGATCGTAGATTTCCGTGGTGGTGGCGATGAGCGAGCGCGGGTTCGCGCCGGCGGTGCGCTGCTCGATCGCGATGGCCGGCGAGAGCCCTTCGATGAAGTCCACGTCCGGCTTTTCCATCTGGTCGAGGAACTGCCGGGCGTAGGCGGAGAGCGACTCCATGTATTTGCGCTGGCCTTCCGCGAAGAGCGTGTCGAACGCCAGGGACGACTTGCCGGAACCGCTGACGCCGGTGATGACCACCAGCTTGTCGCGGGGAATGCTGAGCGAAAGGTTCTTAAGATTGTGAACCCGTGCCCCGCCGATCCGGATGAAGTCTTTGGCCATGCCAGCGAAATCCCACCTGAACGCAAGCCGGGCAGCTTAAGGCTCGGGGCGCCCCAGGGCAAGGCGGGCGCAAGCGGAGCGCGGTTTCAGAAACTCCGTAGCCGCCGACGTCGGTCGGCGCAAACTGATTTCAGGGGGAATGAAGCGGCCACGGACTCACGTCCGCGACTACGCCGTAGCCGTCGTCATCAGACGGCGCCAACCTTCAGTCCCACGCCCCGCGAACCGCCGCGCCGCCGCCAGACCAGTCAGCGCGGACTCACGTCCGCGGCTACGAGATGCGTCGAATTGCTCCAGCCCTCAAAACCGCGTCCTGACCAGACGCGAATGCGCGTCGGGGGGTCGCACCGGGCGAACCGTGTCCGCCCTCACTCGATGGGCGTGGCACTTTGGGTCCGTTGCACTTTCGAGAAATCGAAGGCCAGAGGCTGGGGGTGGTCGGTGGTAAGCGGCTGGCTGTCGCCGAATTCTTTTTGGCTCGTTCGCAGAAGCGCGGTGAGGCGCTGCAACTGGCCGGCGTACTGCGGGTCGGCGGCGAGGTTGAATCGTTCGTCGGGATCGGACGCGAGGTCGAAGAGCTGCGTCTGGTTGATCGGCGTATAAAAAATCAGCTTCCAGCGTTCGTCGCGGATGGCCCGATGCAGTCCCCGGTAGGCGGTGAAAATCAAGTCTCGCGAGTGGTCGGTACCACCGGCGAGGATCGGCGCGAGGCTGCAACCTTCGCTGCCCGCTGGCGCGGTCACGCCCGCCAGTTCGCCGAGCGTCGGGAAGACGTCGAGCAGATAACAAAAGGCGTCGCGACGCTGTCCTCGCGGGATGTTGGGTCCGGCGAAGATGAGCGGTACGTGCGTGGCGTGTTCGTACACGTTTTGTTTGCCGAACAGCCCGTGGCTGCCGATCGCCAGGCCGTTGTCGCTGGAGAACACGATGATCGTCCGCTCGTACTGGCCACTGGCCCGCAGCGCGTCGAGGATGCGGCCGATCTGGTCGTC
>JAKCAB010000718.1 GCA_021839785.1 bacterium
TGAACAGGTCGTAAAGCTGGCCGGCCGGTTCGCCTGGCTTGGGTTGAGCCTTCGCGGGCGCCGTGAAGCCGCCGGTGCCCAAACCCTCGACCAGTTTCCAGGCGCCGCGGCGGATTGCGAACAGGCCGTTCATGGCGTGCGAAACCAGCGACTGCCGCGCCGGCGATTCCGGCCGCCTGCCTTCCAACAAGTACGCGAAACTGAAGCTGTCTTCCGCCGCGTCGCGCGGCAGGTCCGCGCCCACGATTTCGGCAAATGTCGCCATGAAATCGGTCAGGCAGGCGAGTTGGCTGGTGGCAGTGCCCGGCTTGGTCCGGCCGGGCCAGCGCACGATGCACGGCACGCGATGGCCGCCTTCGTGGATGTCCGCCTTCTGGCCGCGCCAAGGGCCGTTTGCCGCGTGGTGGTAGCGCGCGACTTCAGCCGGCAGCCAGTGCGCGCCGTTGTCGCTGGTGAACACAACGAGCGTGTGACTCGCGAGGCCCAGCCGATCAAGCGTCTTCAGCACCTCGCCGACGCTCCAATCGGCTTGGACCACAAAATCGCCGCGCGGTCCGGCGTGGCTCTTGCCTTGAAAGTCCGCCGTGGGCAGCCACGGGTCGTGCGGCGCGGACAACGCCAGGTAAACGAAGAACGGCCGTCCAGCGTTGGCGCGAGCCTGTTCTTCGACGTACCGCACGGTCCGGCGCGTGATCTCCGGCAAGACGTCGTCGTGCCGGAAACCCGGCGCCATCGGCCCGGCCCGGTAAAATCCTCCCCCGCCCTGTCGTTGATGTTTGTCGCCTGGGCACCAGGCGGTCGGCGCCGCCGCGCAGTGGTCGGTCTCGATCCACAAATACGGCTCCATGTCGAGCGACGCCGGGATGCCGAAATAGTAGTCAAAGCCGGCGGTGCGCGGACCGCCGGAGAGCGGCTTGGCGTAATCCACCAAAGCCACGTCGGCCGCCGGCTTCGAGCCGTCGCCGAACTGCACCGGTTCGCGCGTGGCCCAGCCGAGACCGAGGTGCCACTTGCCAAAGCCGGCGGTGGCGTAACCGCGCTGTTTGAGCAGCGCGGGCAAGGTCAATCGAAGCGGCTCGATCAGCGGCGGCGACCACCCCCACAGCACACCGGATTTCAGCCGCGAACGCCAGGCGTAGCGACCGGTCAGGACACCGTACCGCGTGGGCGTGCAAACGGCCGAAGGTGTGTGCATGTCGGTGAAGCGCACACCTTCGGCCGCGAGGCGGTCGATGTTCGGCGTGGGAGTCTGAGATTGCGCGTTGTAGCACTGCGGGTCGCCGTAGCCCAGATCGTCGGCGAGGATGAAAACAATGTTCGGCCGCGGGGCAGAAAGCGCGGGACGGCTCGCGCCTCCCAAGCCAATCAAAAGCAACCCCGACAGCAGCGTGCGGAATGGGCGTGTCATGTTCGAGATGGAAGCAGCCCGGCCCGATCGCGCGCAACCCGAAAAACCGTCCAGCACACAAATGCAAACCGATGCCCACGAGGATCCGTTCAGCGTTTGGCGGGCAGCGATTTCACCGGCCAGTCCGGCGAGTCCGTACGGGCCTTGGCCAAGAGAGCGTCCAGGCGTTTGACCACCTGGGGATTCGCCGCGGCGACGTTGTTGGTCTCACCCAGGTCAGTGCGCAGATCGTAAAGTTCGAGCGGCTTGCCTGGCGCGAGGCGCACGCCTTTCCAATCGCCGGCGCGAATGGCCTGTTTGAACCCGCCTTCGTGGAATTCCCAGTACAAGTATTCGTGCTGGCGCCTTTGCTTACGGCCCTCGATAGCCGGCAACATGGAGATGCCGTCAAGGCCGCGCGGAGCCTTCGCGCCGGCCAATGCCGCCGCCGTCGGCAGAAAATCCCAGAAGGCCCAGACCCGATCGCTGACGCGTCCGGCAGGCACGCGGCCAGGCCAGCGGACGATCATCGGTGTGCGGATGCCGCCTTCGTACATGTCGCGCTTGATCCCGCGCAACGGGCCGTTCGAGTCGTTGAAATTCGGGTCGTTGCCGCCTTCGCGGTGCGGGCCGTTGTCCGAACTGAAGAAGACGATGGTCTTTTGCTCCAGGCCCAGGTCCTTGAGCAAGTCGAGCAACCGGCCGACATCGCGATCGAGGCGCGCGATCATCGCGGCGTGGGCCTTTTGCGCGGGCGGCCAGTCCAGGTCTTTGTACGGGCCGAGGTCGGGCACTTCCATGCCCAGCTTGCCGGCTTCGTTGTTCGCGTGCGGAAGCGTGGGCGCGAAGTACAGGAAAAAAGGCTGGTCTTTTGCGCGCCGCAGAAACGCCAGCGCTTCGTCGGCGATCAAGTCGGCGCTATAATCGAGCTTGTTATCGGAAACGCCGGCCCCCGTGGCGTCCTCCTTGGGGACTGTGTTGCGAAGTTGGACCTTCTGCTCGTTGCGCCACAAAAAGGTCGGATAGTAATTGTGCGCGTGGCGCTGGTTCAGGTAGCCGAAGAAGTAATCGAACCCGTGCCGGCGCGGCAGGCCGACCTCGGCGCCCCCCACGTCGCCCAAGCCCCATTTGCCGATCAGCGCGGTGGTGTAGCCGGCGTCTTTCAAGACGCTGGCCACCGTCACGTCACCGGGACGGAGCGATTGGGCCAGCGGGTTCTGCCGGCCGGCGTTGCCGCGCACGCGCGCGTGTCCGATGTCCAGGCCGGTCATCAGCGCACACCGCGACGGCGCGCAGACGGTCGAGCCGGCGTAGCACTGCGTGAACCGCGTGCCTTCTGCCGCGAGTCGGTCGAGGCGCGGAGTCTGGATACGCTTTTGTCCGTAG
>JAKCAB010000539.1 GCA_021839785.1 bacterium
TTCGAGCACGAGCGGCTTGCAGTAAGTGAACGTCCGGCGCTCGGCGGTGGGCAGGAAGTGGTCGAGCCGCACGCCGGGTTTGGCCCGCAGCGCGCGCTGGAGTTCGAAGCCCTCGCCGTCCTCGCCGCAGAAACCGACCGGGTAAATCGCGCCGACGCCGAGCGCGACGAGGTTGTTCAGGATCGTGCCCGCCGCGCCGGGTTGACTGCGGATGTTCGTCACGTTGTACACCGGCAGGCTGGTCTCGATCGAGGTCTCCGCCCGCGCCGGGTCGATCTCGAGATAGCGGTCCAAACAGAAATCGCCCACGATGGCGAGGCGGAGCGCCGGGTAGCGGGCGGTGAGGGTGTGGAAACGAGGGGCCAGCATGGGCGGGGTCAAAGGCTGTTGAGGGCGAAAATGTCGCTGCGATTGTTCTTCAGGTCGAGATAGCGCCAGGTCTCGTTATGTCCATCCACGAAGGCTACGTTCGCCCGCGTGAGGTGGCGGCAGCCGGGTTGTTTGGGCGGAACGTAGTTTTTCCAGTCGTGGGTGACCGGATCGGGCGGGAAGGTGACGATCTCGGTCATGTAGCCGCTGCTCGGCACCTTGTTCGGGTCGTAAGGCACGCCGGTGTCGCCCATCAACCAGACCTCGCTCGGGCGGCGGATCTCCGTGATGCGGCGGCTGTGTTGGGCGGCGCCCCCGCCGACGACGAAGCCGTAACGAATGATCGTGCTTTCGACCGGCCCGTATCCCTCCCAGCGGGCCCCGAAGACCGTGCTGATGTCGCGATCCCGCACGGCCGGGCAGCGCCAGACGTTGTTGGAAACGCTGGAGGCGACCATGTAGCTATTGGTCGAGAGAAGCTGCCACCACCAAAGGCCCCCGCCCGCCACGCCACTGCCGGTCCACCATTTGGTGTAGAGGTCCGGCAACGACTGGTTGTAGTCGTCGGCATAAAGAATGAACGCGAGGCCGACCTGCTTGATGTTCGACGAGCACTTGATGCTGCTGGCGCGCGCCTTGGCCCGCGACAAGGCCGGCAACAACAGACTCGCCAGGATGGCGATGATGGCGATGACCACCAGCAGTTCGATGAGCGTGAAACCGTTCCGGTTCGTAGCGCGGAATTTGGCTCGGTGGTTCATAAGGCACCTGTCACTTTGGCACCCCGCAGATGAGGCTGCGGCGGTGAGAATCCGAGGTAACGCCGCCGACCCTACCCTTTCCTTTTCGGCGGAGCGAGATCATTGCGTGCGCAGCGCATGGAAGAGGTGGTGCAGAAACGCCACGTTGTCGCACTGGACGTAGTGCATGGCACCGCCCATGCGCGAGTAGCTTTTGCAGAAGCGCAGGTAGTACGCCGGGTTGTCTTTGGGCGGCTCGCCCTGCGTCCAGTCCCAGCCCCCGCCGTCCTGCAGGTCCACGACGTAGATGTGGTGTCCGCTCACGATGGGCTGGCCGGCCTGGAGGCGGAGGTTGTTCGCGCAGCTCAGCGCCTTTTCGAACACCTGCGGTCCCATGATCGCCGAGCCGATCGAGAGCACCACGCCGCCGTCGAGGGTTTCGACCGAGCCGGCGAACTGGCGGAAGTCCAGTCCGGCCGCGCGGCCGATCACCGCGCCATTGAACAGCGGGTGGTTGGTGATGATGTCGTAGCCGATGCCCGGATGGACGGTGAACGGCAGGTCGTGACGGAAGGCGTTGGCCAGCGGCGACGCATTGCGCCACTGGTGGTTCACGATCAGGTGGCCGGCGGGCAGGTGATGCCGGCGGATGGCGGCGAGCAGATCGGCCCGGGCGGCGGTGAGCGGATCGCCGGGATTGCTGCGAATCGCCGCTTCGAGTTCCTCCGCCGTCGGCATGGTGCCGCCATCCTGGTAAATGTAACGGCCGAGCGCGCGCCCGTAACCCTCGCCACGAATCCCACCGAGCAAGAGCGCGCGGTGGATGTTGCCGCCGGTTTCCTCCCAGGTGCCGAACGTGCCGGTGGCCACGTTTTCGCGGACGCTTTCGGTCGAGCGGCCCAGCCAGGAAAATTCCCAGTCGTGAATCGTGCCCGCGCCATTCGTGGCCAGGTGCGAGACCCAGCCGTGGTCCATGAACCGGATGAGCAGGAGCTGCCCGCCGTTCTTCACGAGATGCGCGCCGTAAATGAGCATCACGCCTGCCTGGCGCGCGCGCGCCGCCCGGATGCGCTTGGCACAATCGGCCACCTGCGCGGCCACCGCCTCGCTGATGGGCGGCGGGTCATCGGCGGGTTCGACGAGGAGGTCATCCAGCGCGGTCAGGCTCTTCCGCTCGGCGAGCGGGAAGACCTTGAGTTGGGTGAGATCGAGTGAGGCAGAGTTCATCGGGGACGTGATTTAACGGACTTCGACCACGGGGCAGCCGGATTCAAGTTCGGCCAGCAAATGAGGGAGCACGCTGGCGAAAGCATCAAGCAAGGCCGGGTTGCGACAATTGCCGAGACGAAGCCACACCACCTGCGGACCCGCAACGAACACCGCACGGTCTAGAAAGTCAGCGTCCTTGGTAATGAGCACCGCGCCGCGTTCACAGGCGCACCGCCAAACCTCCCGGTCATCCGCCTGTCCGAGGTTGAGATCTAGGACATGGTGAGCGTCGTGGCCCTCCGCGGCAAGCCAGCGCGCGAGCGCCGCCGGCAGTTGGTTGTCCACTAGAAATCTCAAGCAGCTTGGAGCACGGCGTGATCGGTTTGGCGCGCGGCGTACTCGATGCAAGCCAGAATATCTTCGCGTTCGAGAAAAGAGTAGTCAGCCAGGACTTCGTCGTATGCTGCGCCCGCGCTCAGCAGTTGGAGCACATCGCTTACCCGCAGCCGGTATCCGCGCACGCACGGCCGCCCGCCACACTTGCCAGGCTCAATGGTGATCCGTTGGAGCAGGTCTGACTTCATGGGGGCAGGATGGCGATTTCAGACGCGGGCTTCAAGTCTCCGGAGTGACGCAAAGGCTCGTTGGCCGTTCATTCGCCCAAGATGAGTTTTAGCAGCGCGCCGGCATCCCGGAAGTCCGGGATCACCACGTCCGCGCCGACGCCGAGCAACCGCTGCCGCTTCCATTCGTCCATGCGACCGGAGCCGTTGTGGGCCTCGTCGCTGGCCACCGCCACCGCCAGTCCGCCGACTTCCTTGGTGTTCTGGATTTCGACGTAGCCATCGCCGAACGAGAGCAACTGCGCGCCATCGATCGCGTTTTCGCGGAGGATGCGGTCGATGACCATCTTCTTGGAGAACTGCTTGAAGTCGTCCAGCGCGCCATAGACATGCGGCCCGAAATAACGCGTGAGGTCCAGCAGCGCCGCCTCTTGTTTCACGTAGGGTTCGTCGGTGCCGCTGGCGAGGTACAAGTGCAGCCCGCGGCGCTGAAGTTTCTCGAGCAGCAGCCGGGCCTGAAAAACCAGCAGGTCATCCGGTTTCACGCAGCCGGACTTCAGCCCCGCGATGCGTTCGCCGATCCGCTGGTCGAGCCGGCGGAGATACTCGTGCTTGTAAGCCAGCGGTTCGCCGGGGGTGCCGCCGCGTTCCTTGATCCGCTCGGCAAGCTGGATCATCTGGTAAATCGTCTGCTTGCCGTTGAGCCGCATGATGTCCTCGAAGGCGATCCGGCGCCGCTCCTCCTCGCTTTCGCCGGCCAGCGGCGGCAACAACTCGGCGAACATCGGCACCATCACGTCCGGCCAGCCCTGCCGGATCAGCGACAGCGTGCCGTCGAAATCGAAGAGCACGTGGCCGATGTCGGGACGCGGCGCGAACGCGGGCGCGAATTCGACCGAGCCGGTGAAGGCGGCGGTGTCAATCATGCGGCCATTGGGTAGCCGGTCCGGTCCGCAGCGTCAATGGAGCTGTCGCCGTGCGGCGGACCGCGGGCCGGCGTCTCTTGACGCTGGTCAAAGCGGGCGGGCACGAGCGCCGCGAAGCTCGCGGGCACCATGCCATTACGCCTGAATACCTGCTCCGCCGCCATCGCCGGTCTGGTTTCGACCGTCGCCTTGATCGTGACCGGCAATCATTGCTCGGCAGCCGCCGCGAGCGCGGATGCGCCGGTGCTGGACTTCCGCTATGCCCCGACGAATTGGCAAACCGCGATCTGCCTCCCGGACGACTGGCAGAAGACGCTGGTCGGCAAGGACGGCGCACTTTTGTACGACTACCCCGGCCCGTTCGCCGGCTTCGGCACGCGGATCGCGTTCGATCTCACCGAAGGTTCAACCTGGACGGGCCAGCAACTCGACTCGGCGCGGGTCCCAATCGTGCGCACGACGAAAAGCGCGGGGGAGGTCGAAATCGTGGAAGAAGCCTTCGCGGTCGCGCCCGCGTTGCCGCGGCTGGAGTCACCGAAATCCGCGGCGCTGCGGGTCGAGCGCGTGGGCACGTCGCAAACGCTGATCGGTTGGGCGGTCCCGCGCCAGCCGTGCGATGTCGCCTTCTGTAACATCCGCGTGGGTTACGGCCAGCCGCTGGGCTTTCGCTTCCCAGCCCGCGCCGGCGAGCGGTTCACAGTCGTGTTCGGCTTGTGCGAAGGCTGGCACACCAATGCCGCCCAGCGCGTGCTCGACCTGCGGGTCGAAGGCTGGACGCGTCGCACGGTGGACCTGGTCGGCGAGTTCGGTCGGAACGTGCCGGCGACCTTTGCCTTCGAGGCCGCGGATGAAAACGGTGACGGCTGGGTGGACCTGAGCGTGGCGGCCGCGACCGGCTCGCCCGACAAAAACACGATCCTGAACGTGCTGTGGGTCTTTCGCGCCGGCGAAGCACCTGACGACGCCGAACTGCTCGCCGGCCTCGGCGGCAAACCGGCGTTAGCGCGCGTCGATGCGACCACTGCCCTCGCCTCCGCCGACCCGCCGCGTCACGACGTTCTGTTGGTGCATCTGCGCAACCGCGGCGCGAACCCCGCAACGGTCACGCCGCAATTGACCATCGAGAGCGGGACCGCGCTCACGACGTCCACCTCGGTTCGCGAACTGGCGTTCGGCGACCGCACCCACGTTTTCTCCACCGAGCCGCGGACCGGCTTGGCATCGCGCGAGCGAAGGCACGTCCTGCACTTTGCTCCGGTCACGCTCGCGCCGGGTGCTGAGCACACGCTCGCGTTCGGCGTGGGCCGCGGCGATGGCGCAGCCGAGTTTCCACGGGACGTGGCGGCGGCGGAGGCGGCGCGCAAACGCGCGGCGAGATTTTGGGCGAAGCTGGCCCTGCCTTACGGCCACCTCGAGGTGCCCGACCCGTCCGTGCAGGCCTTGCTGGACTCCTGCATTCGGAACATCTACCAGGCGCGCGAAATCAAGCAGGGTTTGCCGGCCTTCCAGGTCGGTCCGACCTGTTACCGTGGCTTGTGGGTGGTGGACGGCTCGTTCCTGCTCGAAGCGGTGACTTATCTGGGGCGGACCAACGAAACCCGCGCCGGCATGAAGTACCTGCTCGGGTTCCAGCGGCCGGACGGCGCGTTCATGCTCATCGACGGCCACTGGAAGGAAACCGGCATCGTGCTCTGGGCCATCGCCCGCCACGCGCAGTTGACCGGCGACCAAGAATGGCTGCGCTCGGTCTGGCCGAACGTGCGCCGCGGCGTGGCGGCCATCCAAGCCATGCGCAAGCTGCCACCTGCCGGCGCGCCGAACGAAGGCTTGATCCCCGATGGCTTCAGCGACGGCGGCCTCGCCGACAAGGTGCCGGAATACACGAACGTTTATTGGACGCTCGCCGGGTTGCGTGCGGCCATTCACGCGGCGCGCTCACTGGGCGAAACCGCCGACGCCACGGCCTGGCAACGCGAGTACGACGACTTTTACGCCACGTTCTGCCGCGCCGCTGAACGCGATGCCAAAACCGACGCGCAGGGCAATCGCTACGTTCCAATCCGCATGGCCAAAGGCGAAGGCATCCCGCCGCAAAAGGCGCAGTGGGCATTTTTGCACGCGGTGTTTCCCGGCCAGGTTTTCGCGGCCGACGACCCACTGGTGCGCGGCAACCTGGCGATGTTGCGCGCCGTGGAATGCGAAGGCTTGGTGCGCGACACCGGCTGGCTCAAGAACGGCCTCTGGAATTACTTCGGTTCCTTTTACGCGCACGCCTGGCTCTGGTTGGGCGACGGCGTGAAAGCCGCGCAGACGCTCTACGCCTTTGGCAACCACGCCTCCCCGCTGCTGTGCTGGCGCGAAGAACAGATGCCGGTGGGCGAAGGCCCGCAGATGGTCGGCGACATGCCGCACAACTGGGCCAGCGCGGAATTCATCCGCCTGGTGCGCCACCTGATCGTCCTTGAGCGCGGCGATGAACTGCACTTGTTCGCCGGCTTTCCGGAGGCTTGGACGAAACCCGGCGCGGTCACGCGGCTAAACGGCGTCCTCACTTCATTCGGCCCGGTATCGCTGGAATTTCGCGTGGCGAAGAATGGCAGGACCGCGCAACTCCACCTGGATCCGCCGCGTCGCCATTCGCCGGCCCGCATCGTCTGGCATCTGGACGTCTGGTCCGGTGAGAACGGCACACGCGACCTGCCCACCGAGGGGAAGTCGAAATCGGTGGTGCCGCTTCGTCGGCCGTAAGCGGGGAGACGGATGGCCTCGGCCGCACGTGCCGGCCGCCCGCCGGGGATGCGCTCCAGTTTCGGTACCGCAGTGCCTCCGGGGCTGTGCCGCTGGGGGCAAGCACTCCCCCGAAGAATGCGACCGCCAGTTCCCGTGGGCGCCCCACCGCAGGTCCACGTCCGGCGCTTCCACCCACTTTCAAACCACACCGGCCTGGCCGTTGGCCGCGAAGATTCCGCGCAGGCTCTGGTTGCGGAACGCCGCACGAAGGTGCCACGAACTTGAATCGAGCCAACCTTGCTCGCGTCGGTGAATCGTGGGTTTCAGTGACGGTAATCGAGCCTCGACTTTGACACGACCATGAAACGGCTGCTCCTCCTGGCGTTCGGCCTTTGCGCGCTGAGCCTCAACACCACCGTCCACGCCGCCGCTCCTTGGTGGCCCCAGACGGTGGACCAAGCCCTCACCCGCGCGGGCACGAATCGCATCGCGATCGAGGCCGCCCTCGCCGGCGTTCCCACCGCGCACCGCGAAGCGATGCAGTTCCTGGTGGGAAACATGCCGGAGCGCGATCTCCAGTCGCTCTCGTCGGCCTACCTGCTGGAGAATGTCACCCTCGCCGAGCAGGCTCTGACGGAGGCTCCGTGGCGGGACCGTGTTTCGCGCGAGTTGTTCCTGAACGACATCCTGCCATACGCCTCCGTGAACGAACGGCGCGACGCGTGGCGGAAGGAGCTTCACGACAAGTGCGCCGCCCTGGTGAAGGACTGCAAGTCGCCGGGCGAGGCGGCGTGCCGACTGAACGAGCGCCTGTTTCCGTTGGTGAAGGTGAAGTATTCGACCCAACGCCGGCGCGCTGACCAGGGGCCGCTCGAAACGATGGAAAGCGGCCTCGCCTCCTGTACCGGGCTCTCGATTCTGCTCATCGATGCCTGTCGTTCGGTGGGCGTGCCGGCGCGACTCGTGGGTGTGCCGAATTGGGTGGACAAGCGCGGCAACCACACCTGGGTCGAGGTCTGGGACGGCGACTGGCATTTCGTCGGCGCAGCCGAACCGGACCCGAACGGCCTGGACCGCGGCTGGTTCGTCGGCGACGCCTCGCGGGCGATCCGCGACTCGCGCGAGCACGCCATTTACGCGAGCAGTTTTCGCCCGACCGGCCTGAGCTTCCCGCTGGTCTGGGCGCCGCGCGCGGATTACGTCCACGCCGTCAACGTGACCGACCGGTACACGCGCAAGGTCACGCCGCCCGACCCGGACAAAACCCGGCTGCTCGTGAACGTGCGGGATCCGGTCACCGGCAGGTGCGTGGCGGCGAGCGTCCAGGTGCTCGATCCGGCGGATGCCGCATTCCTCCTCGAAGGCACCAGCCGGGACGAACGATTCGACACGAACGACCTGCTCGAATTCGCCGTGCCGCGCCATCACGCCTACCTCGTCGAGGCGCAGTTCGACGGTCGTCAGGCGCGCGCGCAATTTGCCGGCACCACGAATGCGTCGGCCGTCGTGACGCTCAACCTCGAGGTGCCCGCGGCGAAGCCGGAAGCCAAACCGGCGCCCGCGGCCAAACCGGAGGCAAAGGAAAGTGGCGCTCGCACTGCACCGAAAAGCAAACTCACGCGCGGCCAGGAAAAGAAGCTGCGGACCGCGTTGGCCGAATACTTCGCGGCAACGGCCGACAAGCGGACGGTGTGGAATTTCGCGCCGGCGCTCGACAAACTGTTGCTCAAAGACGAGGCCGCGGTGCGGCACCTCGCCTGGGATACCTTTCGCGCGGCGCCGGTGCATGGCGAGTTACGGGCAAACTTCGACGCCCACCAAGTCCGGTTCGAGCAATACTTGAGTCCGTACACGGTGAAGACCGTCGGGCACCGGCCGGAGCACGGCTGGCCGCTGTTCATCGCCATGCATGGCGGCGGCAACGCGCCCAAGCGGGTGAACGACCAGCAATGGCGCGTGATGCAGAATTACTACCGCGACCAGGATTCCGTTCCAGGCTACCTCTACGCGGCCTTGCGCGCGCCGAACGACACTTGGAACGGGTTTTACGACAACTACGTCTATCCGCTCGTCGCCAACCTGATCGACCAGTTCCTGCTCTTCGCGCACGTGGACCCGGACAAGGTGTTCATCATGGGGTATTCGCACGGCGGCTACGGCGCCTTCGCCATCGGGCCGAAGATGCCGGATCGCTTCGCCGCCATTCACGCATCGGCGGCGGCACCCACCGATGGCGAGACTTCGGCGAAGACACTGCGCAACACCGTTTTCACCTACATGATCGGCGAGAAAGACCTCGCCTACGGCCGGCTCCCGCGCTGCCAGGCCTTTGACAAGCAAATCCGCGAGCTGCGCGGCGACCGGCAGGACATCTACCCAGTCACGATGGAACTCATCGCCGGTAACGGCCACACCGGCCTGCCCGACCGCGACAAGATCAAGAGCATGTATCCGGCGGTGCGGAACCCCGTGCCGCGCGAGCTGACCTGGGAACTCACCGACCCGGTCATCCGCGACTTCTTCTGGCTCGAAGTGCCGCAGCCGGGCAAGCAACAGGAGATCGACGCGACTTGCCAGGGCAACCACGTCACCATCGCCACCAAGGGCATTGCCGCCGCCAGCGTGCTCCTGGACGGCCGGTTGGTGGACTGGCGGAAGTCCGTGGTGTTCGAAGTCAACGGCCGGGTGGAATCGATGCGGCTTGGCCCCAGCCTGCGGACCTTGTGCGAAACGCTCAGCGAGCGCGGTGACCCCGGCCTGGCCTTTGCCGCCAAGGTGAAGCTGGCGCTGTGAACAAGTGCGGCTGTGCGGCTGAAACCGCCGCCAGTGGCGCCGCGGTCCGCCTGCACTCGAGACGCTTCGCGACTCTCCCGCGCCGAGTATTCGCGTCAGCGTTTGGACTGCGTGCGCTTGAGCGCCGCT
Source organism: bacterium (assembly GCA_021839785.1). The sequence goes on from JAKCAB010000539.1 coordinate 9,460, forward strand.
TTCAGCGTCTGGATTGTCCGCAACCGTTTTCCGACTTCCTTCCGCCGGTTAATTCCGGCAACGTTGGTCCAATGAACCCCGCAGCCTCCAATCTTCAACGCGGCTCCGATCCACTTCCACCGCGCAGTTACTCCCTGCCTTTGGTCCCGGTCTCCGATTTGAAGTCCCAAACGCCGCCGAAGGATTGGCCCCATGCCCCGGTTCATCGCCTGGCCGACAACGCGGTGTATTTCATCACCGCCGGAACGCTCCATAAGCGCCACCTTTTCGACACGCCGGTGAAGCGCGACCGGCTCGAAGGGTTGCTGCTTTCCCAGGCGAAAGAGCATAGGTGGCAGTTGGAAGCCTGGGCAGTGTTCGCGAATCACTACCACTTACTACCACTTTGTCGCCCGCGGCAATCCGGGTTCGACGAACTTGGGTGAGTTCATTAGGCGATTCCACGGAATCTCCGCGCACGAACTCAATCAGCAGGATGGCGTCCGCGCCCGGCCGGTGTGGTTCGATTTCCGCGACACGAAACTGACGCATCAGCACAGTTATCTGGCGCGGCTGAACTATGTGCATCAAAACGCCGTCAAGCACGGGTTGGTGCCGGTGGCGAACCAATACCCGTGGTGCTCGGCAGCTTGGTTCGAACGGGTCGCTTCGCCCGCGCAGGTCCAAACGATCTACCGCTTCAAGATCGACCGGCTGAGCGTGGAGGACGACTATTGAGTCGCGACGCCAGGGCAAAGCGATGCTGAAGCACCGCACTCCGGACCCTTCGCGGCTGCGCCACGCCCGGCGTTCACGCCCGCGTTTGATCGGGTCGGGTGCCGGGGATTGCGCCCGGCACCCTCTCCCCCCCCACCGGCCGTGCGGTTTTCCGCATCCGGCGGTTGAACGCAGCTTCCAGATCATGGGGAAGCAGGATCGGATGGCAGCCAGAACCCGTGGCGTCCCAACACCGCGTTGCTTAACGCCGTCTGCAACGCTCGGACTGGCGGCGATCCGCCACGCCCCTTGGGAAGGGTGCGCCGCTTTCAGCGAGCGTCCGCTCAGTCCCAGGGCGCGCAGCTTCCGCAGCCGTCCGCGCCCGTTGTCCCAGCGTTGCCAGAAACAGGCCCGGAGGGGGCGTCGGATCCAACCCTCCAGTCCGTAGATGTTCCGGCGTTCCTCGGCCAGGCGGTAGTAACTCCACCAACCGCGGACAGCGGCGCGCCAGGGATCCCGCAGCGCTGCGCGGGTCTGACTCTGGCCGCTTCGCCCTAGCTCCCGAACTTTCGTTTTGAACCGTTCCACACTCGGCGGCGCGGCTTCGATCTGCCCTTCCAGGTTGATCCGAAAACCCAGGAACTTGCGTTCCCAGGGCCGCCCCGTCCCGCTCTGGGTCGCGTTGACTTCCAACCGCAGGGGGTTGGCGATCCAGGCCGTCAGGCTCACCCGCACCCGTTCCGCCGACCGTCGGCTGCTCGCGTAAATGTTGCAGTCGTCGGCCTACCGGCTGAACGCCAGGCCGCGCGGTTCCAACTCCCGGTCCAGCGCCTCCAGGTAGAGGTTGGCCAGGAGCGGGGAGCGCGGCCCGCCTTGCGGCGTGCCTTCCGCGCTGGCCTGCCCCCCCTCCGGCCATCCCCCCGGCTCGCAGATACCGCCCCAGCAACCCCAACCCCCGTTTGTCCCGGAGCGTTGACCCGATCCGCGCCATCAGGATGTCATGGTGCACACGGTCGAAGAACTGGGTGATGTCCCGGTCCACCACCCAGTCCTTGCCCGCCTGGGCGTAGCTCTGCGCTGCACGCACCGCGGCGGGGGCACTTTCCCCCGGCCGGAAGCCAAAGCTGCGGGCACCGAAGGTGGGGTCGAAGCGGGGTGGCAGCGCCTGCAAAAGCATTGGCTGTATCCAGCGGTCGAGCCCCGTCGGGAGGCCCAGCAGCCGCAGGCCCCCGTTGGGTTGGGGAATCTCCACCCGCCGCCCCGGACTGGGAACATACGTCCCGGCCAGGAGCTTGGCGCGGAGGGTTTCCCAGTGCTGCCGCCCGGGGTCGCGCCGCTCTTGGGTCGTCCTGCCGGCGATGCCCGGCGCGCCTCCGTGGCGTTTGACCGCCCGCCAGGCGGCGGTGGCATTGTCTGGCGTGACGACTTGTTCCATCAGCTCTTCGTGCAGGGCTTTCTGTGGTGAGTCCCGCGTCAGAAGGCTTCTTGTCGTCCGCTCCCGCAAGCTTGCGGCGGCTTCGCCGCCCGGGCCTGGGTTAGCCAGTCCGGGGTGGCGACCGCAGTGGTCACGCCCCGCTGTTGCGGACGGCTCGCGAAGCTTCTTTCAGGTTCTCATTGAGTTCTGCTCTTTCGTTCTTCGGCCCTTCGCTCGAAGCGTCTTTGGGTTCGTGCGCTCCTCAAACGCTACTACGGCCCCGGCTGACTGCCCCCGGCCTCTCGGCCGGGGAACTCTCCCCGGGTCAGGGTCGGTTCTTTCCGCACGCGCCGCTGGGCTCCACAACAGGGGGGGCGTCGGTGAACTTCGGGCTTCGTGTTTGCCAGCGCCCTCGCCCCCGACAGCCTGCCTCCCTGCCCATTTGTGTTCCTTCGGCCGAGCGTTTGCCGCCCGCCCTTTCGCGCCGCCGCCTCGCGGAAACGACCTGGCGGTTCGGCTACGGTTGGCGTCACCAACCCCCGTCGGGAACCTTTCATCCCGATAGACCAAACCCCTGCCGGGCACACGAGTGCGGCGGCCCGCCGCCGCTTTCGGGCACGCATTACCCAAGCGCCAGAGGACTGGCGCAGTCCAAGACGCTTCGCGCTCCAGCCGCGTCCGGCCAGCACGCCGGCATTTGGACTGCAGCGCTTGCGCTGCTGCTTTCTGCCTTCTCAGCCATCAGCTTGGAGGCTACAAAGGGCGGCGAGATGATGTCCAACCGGCAGGCAAAGTTCTCTCACCGCCCATTATGAGCGGCGCAGCCTTCACCCACGACGTCTTCCGCAGCCATCGCACGAAGGACAAGTCGGTAGTGCGCGCTGTGGCGAGCGGTTGCGGGCCGACCAAACCAAGCTGGCGTCCAACGAATGTGTGCCCCCAGCATCAACCCCCTCCTGTTAATCCTGTCCATCCTGTCAAACGCCATGGAACACGAGAAATTAACCGAAACGATTATCGGCTGCGCGATGAAGGTGCATCGCACGCTGGGGCCGGGGTTCCTGGAATCCGTCTATCGGCAGGCGCTCGCGCACGAGCTGCGGAAAGCCGGGCTGCACGTCGAATGCGAAAAGCCCATTCAAGTGAGCTACGATGGCGTGGTGGTGGGCGACTTTGCGGCGGACCTGTTGGTGGCGGGCGTGGTCATCGTGGAGAACAAGGCGGTACAGGCCCTCGCTCCGGCGCAGGAGGTTCAACTGGTGAATTACCTGACTGCGACTGGCGTGGAGATCGGACTGCGGCTGAACTTTGGCGGTGAGAAGCTGGAATTCAAACGCAAGCACCGCATCTACCGCCCGAGGCAAGAAACGAAGAACTGACAGGATGGACAAGATTTACAGGATTTGCCGAGGTGCCAACGGCACGCCGGGTTTCTGTTTTCATTCTGTGCATCCGGTTAATCCTGTTCTCAACACCGGCCATGAATGACCCTGTCTTCAGCCACGACGTCTTTCTCAGCCACAACGCGAAGGACAAGGCGGTGGTGCACGCCGTCGCGTGGCAGTGCAGCAAGTCTGTCATGCACACTTCAGACTTCGACGTTCGCATTTCGAACTTCGGACTTCCCCTTTCCCTGCGGCTCGACGACGCCCCAATCAAAGGCTCCCTGGCGCAATTCCTTTGCATCAACTGGCGGTCGGCGGACCGCACGACTTTCAATCCCGCAGACTGCTGGAATGAACTTACCCGAATCGCAGCCATCCCATAGGAAGGTAGAAAAAGCTGGAACGTTCCGTGTGGCCCGGCCACACGGCAGGGATGAGAAATCACAAACAGAACGGTCCAGCGGCTTCGAAGCTCCATCTCCTGCGGCAGATTGGCAATCTCATTCCGGCGTTCCTGGTTCCCAAGTTGGCCCGGGAAACGGGAGTCGATAAGCAGATTCGCACCTTCAGCGCTTGGAGCCACGTGGTGTCTTTGCGCTTCGCGCCATTGACCCCCAGCATCGGACTCAACGACGTGCGCGATGCGCTGGGTCTGCACTCCGGCCCGCTGGCCGGGATTCGGGGAGCCCCGGCGCCGACGCGCAACAATTTGTCGCACGCCAACAAAGTCCGCTCCGCCGCCATGGCCGGGAAGCTCTTCTGGGCGGTGTTCGAGCATTGGGGAAAACTCTCTCCGGGCTTTGTCAGGGGGCGCGCCGGCAAACGCTTCGCCCGGAAGTTCCAACGCGCCATTCCCCTGGCGGACCCGACCACCATTCCGCTGATCGCCTCCTGCCCGGACTGGGCGCGCCATCGGCGGCGCAAGGCCGCCGCCAAGTGTCACCTGCGGCTGGAGACCTGCAGAGTTTTCTGCCGCGCTTTGCCAGTGTCGACACCGCCCGACACAACGACGCCAAGCGCGCCCGGGAACGGGGCGCCGCCATCAAGGCAGGCGAAATCGTCATCTGTGACAAGGCTTACGGTCGACTTCGCCCATCTGGCCGCCCTATGCCTGCGCCTGGTGTTTGGGGGGACACACGCCCAGGACAATTTGCGCTTCAAAGTCGTGCGCCGCTATCCGCGTGGCGCGCTAGGCAAAATCCGGCGCGACGATCCGATCGGGCTCACGCCCCCGGCTTCGCGCCAGGACTTTCCGAACCTGATGCGCCGCATCGTGGCGCTGGTGGAAGTGGACGGCAAAGAAGTGGAGATGGTCTTTCTGAGCAACAATCTGGACTGGAGCGCCGGCAGCATCGCCGACTTGTATCGCTGCCGCTGG
>JAKCAB010000184.1 GCA_021839785.1 bacterium
CCAGCATTTCCTTCAGCACCAGCTCCGACCCGCCCAGCGTGGTCAGCCACTCGTGCACGATGGCAATGCGGGGTGCTCCCGCGCGCGTGGCGCCGCCCATATTCATGGCTGCAAGTTTACCTGCCTCGACCCTTCCGCGCACGGAGCTTCCGTCGTGAACAAGCCAATGAAATCGCTGGTGCTCGCCGTCGGTTCGCTCGTGATGGCGTTCTCGCCGATGCCCCTCGCGGCGCAGACATTCTCTGGCGGACTCGGCTACTGGACCACCACCGGCGGCAAGAATGGCGAGGCGGCCGCCCACGGATACCGCGTGCAGAGCGCGATGCAAATCAGCATTGCGCACCGCGTGACCGATCTCGAAGGCGGATTTTCCCAGGCCGCGTTCAAGCGGTCGTTCCCCACCGGCGTGTCGCGAGTGAACGAGAATTCCCTCGAGATTGCCCCGCTGGTCCACCTCCGCCCCGGAACGCCGACGTGGTGGCCCTACGCCGGTCCGGTGGCCTCGGTTGGCATTGGGTGCGGCACGGCAGGCAACAATGACCCCAACGGGCGTGTGGCCTGCGACACCGATCACCGCAGCGAGGGAAGCGCTCGACTCGGCGTCGCCGCTGGCGTGGTCTTCACCAAGCCCGCCACCACCTTCAACCTCTCGGCCGACGTACGCCTCCAGGCCAACACCGTCGCTTCCACCCGCGGCAGCGGCCCTGTGCTCCTCGTCGCCATCGGTATTCGGGGACGGTAGCGAGTGGCACGCTGATTTTCTTCACCACGGAGGCACGGAGGACGCGGAGGTTGCACGGAGGCTAAAGACTACTTGGGGAAAAACAGCGCGCCACGCAGAACGTTGCGTGGCGCGCGCGTTACTCCAAGAGGTTTGTATCCTCCGTGCAACCTCCGCGTCCTCCGTGCCTCCGTGGTAAAAAACCCCTGTACCAGAACGGAGTTTACCGCCCGCTCAACCGCTGCAGCGCAGCGCGCGCGGCCAACAGCTGCGCCGGCGGCTGTGCGCCGGCCGGAAGCGCGTTCACCGCGGCGTTGTAGGCGTTCACGGCGGCCACAAGCGTCAAGAAGCTCGGCGAAGCGCCCAGTGCCTGAAGCGCCTGCGCCAAGGCGGTGGCCGGACCAGAACCAATCGTACCAGACAGGCCGGAGACAAATGCGGCGGACTGCGTCGCGTTGCCGCTAAGCGTGCCGCCCACCTGTGCCGCCGCCGTGGCCGGCACCGGCACCGTGGCCCCGCCAACCGTTGTCGTCACGTTGCCGCCAGCTTGGAAGCTGGTCGAGACGCCATTCACGTTGTTACCAGTCGGGCCACCGCCCATTCCCCCACCGCCCGTCGAAGGCGTCGGCAGGAACGCACCCAATGAACCGCCCACGCCGGCGCCGGCGCCGCCGGGGCCCGAGTGATCGGAGCCAGAACCACCCTGCGCCTGTGCGGTGCCAGCGATCAGCAGCGCCATCGCGCCAACTGCGAAGATTCTCTTCATCTGTCCTTCTCCTGAGTTAGAAGCGCAGGCCGAAGCCGGCGCCCAGGGTGAACCGAGCCTTGTCGCCCGCCGAACCCGTCACATCGGCCAGCGCCGGCGTGATCACGAGCGGGAACTGCTTGAACAGTGCGAGCGAGAGCCCGAGGTTCAGGTCCTGACCCGTCCAGTCGCCGATCAGGCCGACGTACTGATTGGCACGAAGGCCGACCGAGCCAAAGAAGTTGATGCCGCAGTCCTTGAGCCCATTGGCCTGCGTCAGGTCCTCGGCGCAGAAGCGGCCGTTGCCCACGCCGGCATTCAGCGTCACTTGGCTGAAGGGCACCGACGGATCGCCGCTGCTGCGCAGCGCGGCAACCTTGGAGACCACGCCGTACACCGTCTCGGTGGTCTCGAAGTTGCTGCCGCTGACCTTCACCCCTTCGACGCCCACGGCGATCGCCGCGTTGTTCGGCAACAGGCGATGCGCCTTGAAGCCGGCGGCCGTGCGGTCAAAGAGCCCCGAACGCACCGTCGAAAGCGACGAGATCACCACCTCGAGGCCAATCGCGTTCCGGGCATCGCCCAGCCCGAACCCGAACGACGCCGAGGCATCGTCCGTGTTGGCGTAGCGGGTCTTCGCCTGATAACCCACTCCCGCGAAGACGTCGCGGAAGCTCGGTCCAAAGGCCAGCGGCGAACTGGCGCTCACGCCCGGAGAAGCCCGACCAAATCGCCCACCGATGGCGGCTTCAGAGGTCGGAACGGGGAGCATCAGGTCTTCCTTGGCCTGTGCCCGCACCGAACTTGGCGCAAACGCTGCTGAAATCAGCACAGCGCCGGCGAACCATTTCTTGCCGACCATAACGAACCCTCTCGGATGAGATGTATGATTATTGAACAAAGTGCCTACTGCCGCAGATGCTGCGAATGTCGGGAATTCACAAGGGCTTGTCAAGCCAAATTCCGCTTACGGTCCAGAGACGCTGCAAGTGGCAGGATGTAACGACTCCGTCAGGACAGCGTCATACCGGCGCATTCCCCCCAGCTTTGTCGTGTCCAGCCGCCCGTCCGCCGGACGCGGCGCTTTGGCCCCATACTCGGCGGTCGAACAGGGGGTCACGAGCGCCGGATCGGCCCCGATCCCCGCATACACCGCCCGGGCCACCTCGTACCAGTTGGTGTACCCCCCCGCCGCGGCATGCCACACCCCCTCAGCCCCCTCCTCCACCAAACGCCAGATGACCGCGGCAAGTTCGGAAACATGTGTGGGCGCCCCGAACTGGTCGTTCACCACCCGA
>JAKCAB010000137.1 GCA_021839785.1 bacterium
CCCCGCCGGTGCCGAATCAACTGCTTGTCCGTTTTCGCGCCGGTATGACGCCGACAACACAAGAAAGCGTCTTGCGCAAAGCCGCTCCCGGTTTGAAGCGCATTCGCCATCTGCGCCAGCCGAGCGTGCGGCTCCAAACAAGGTTCCGGGCCGACTCGGTCTTCGCGAACCTGGTGGTGGTAGAGACCGCCGATGCCGTGGAAGCCGCGCGCGCGCGCGCCCAGCTCGCGGCGCGGCCGGACGTGGTTTACGCGGAGCCGAATTACCGGCTGAGGCTGTTCACCGGGCCGCCGCCGGTTGTACCCAACGACTTCGACTTCGGCACGCAATGGGGCTTGCTCAACTCCGGCCAAGGCGACGGCAAGCCGGGCAACGACATCGATGCCACCGAGGCCTGGCCGGTCACCACCGGATCGCCGGACGTGCGGGTGGCGGTGATCGACACCGGCATCGACTATTATCATCCCGACCTCGAAGCGAACATCTGGGTCAATCCCGGCGAAACCGCCGGCAACGGTCTGGACGACGACGGCAACGGTTATCCGGACGACGTGCACGGCTACGATTTCGTCAGCGACGACAGCGATCCGATGGACGACCAGTCGCACGGCACGCACGTCGCGGGTATCATCGGCGCCGTCAGCAACAACCGCATTGGCGTGGCCGGCATTTGCTGGAACGTCCGAATGCTGGCGGTGAAGGCGTTCGACGATCACGGCGAAGGCACGGTTGCCGCGGTCGTCGAGGCGATCCAGTACGCGATTGCCAACGGCGCGCGGGTGATCAACGCGAGTTGGGGTCAGACCGACAAAAGCCTCGCGCTCCAGGACGCGCTCACCGAAGCCTGGCAGGCCGGCGTGCTGATCGTGGCCGCCGCGGGCAACGAACGGACGGACATCGCGCCGTTTCCGGCGGCTTACGAACCGGTCGTGGCGGTGGCGGCACTGAACAAGAACGGCGCGCGGGCCTATTTCTCGAATTTCGGCGCGTTCGTGGACCTGGCCGCGCCGGGCGAAGCGATCCTCTCGACCCTTCCCAACGCTCGCTACGACTTGTTGAGCGGCACGTCGATGGCCGCGCCTCACGTCACCGGCACGGCCGCGCTCATTTTGTCGCTCCACCCGGAGTTCACGAACGAACAGGTGGCGACCATTCTGCGCAACTCGGTCGATGAAATCGGCACGGACCAGTACGTCGGCACCGGGCGGCTGAACGCGGCGAAGGCCGTCGCGGTGCAAGGCCCGCTGCCGACGGCGACACTGCGTCTGCCCGCGGTCATCGCGGGCGTGGTGGACCTGCCGGGCACGGCCGCCGGGACAAACTTTGCGTCCTACCGGCTCGAATTCGGCCGCGGCACGTACCCGACGAATTGGACGCAGCTTTACGAAGGCGACAAGCCGGTGGTGGACGGGGCGCTTTACTCCGGTTTCTCCAGCGCCGCTCTCGGCGAAGGCACACACTCGATCCGGCTGGTGGTCACGGACACGCTCGGCCAGGCGGCGCAGGACCGGGCGGTGCTGACCGTGCGCAACGTCGAAATCACGGCGCCCCTGAACAACGATTCCATTCGCGCCGGTGAACAGGTCGAGATTCGCGGGACGGTGTTTGGCGCGGGTCGCACTTACACGCTCGAACACGGCGTCGGTTTGAATCCAGGCGCCTGGTCAACCGAGGGCATCACGCTGGCCAACGGCGGCAACCAGGAAGTTTTCAACGACGTGCTCGGCTCCTGGAACACGGCGCTCGCTGCGCCAGACGAGTTTCACACGCTCCGGCTCACCGCCCGCACGAACGGCGTGGTGGTCGGGGAGTGGCTGACCCGGATGGTGCATTTGGACAGCCAGTTGCGGCCCGGCTGGCCGGTGCATCTGGCGGCCACCGGCTTGTACTCCACGAACGACTGGCGGCAGTTCACCGTGGCCGACCTCGACGGCGACGGGCGGCACGAAATCGTGCGCGTTCAACCGGGTTCGCCGCCCGGTTCGCCGAACCGCCTGCTGGTCATCGATGCGGACGGCGCGGTGCGCTGGTCGCGCGATCTGGCGCCGGGCGAACCGTCGTCGGACATCCCCGTCGTGGGTGACGTGGACGGGGACGGCAAACCGGAAATCTTCACCGACGCCGGCGAACAAGGCTGGCTGTACGCGTTTCATGCCGATGGCACGCCGCTGGGCGGCGACTGGCCGGTGGCGTTGCCCGCCGCCGCGCCCGGCAAGCTGCTGGCGGACCTGGACCGCGATGGCCAGTTGGAACTGGTCGGCCTGGGCAACAACTGGACCAGCAACCCAGACCGGGCCTCGCTGCTGTTCGTCCTGGACGCGCGCAGCGGCAAACTGCGCGCTTCGTGGCGGCTGGAGAGTTGCTGGAGCACGAGCGGTTGGCCGCGGCGCCTGCCGGCGGTGGGCCGGTTCGGGCCGGAGGGCGAGCTGGGCATCGTGGCGCCCACCGGCTGCAGCACGCTCGCGCTCTTCACGCTGAGCCACCCCGAGGGGCCGATCTGGCAACACAACGTGAGCGGCGAAATCCTCGCCTCGCCTGTCGTGGGCGATCTGGACGGCGACGGCCGGGACGAAATCGTCGTCGGCACCAACGATCCTTACGCGACGGATGGCCGGGGCGTGGCCGGCGGACTTTACGCCTTCGACGGCGACGGCAACGCCCTGCCTGGCTGGCCGGTGATGGTGGATGGCTCCTTTCCCACGCCGCTCGCGCTCGCGGATTTCGATGGCGATGGCAGCCTCGAAATCGTCGCGGTC
>JAKCAB010000157.1 GCA_021839785.1 bacterium
GTAAAATAGAACGGTGGTGATGAGCATCGTGAGCGTGACCGCGATGCCGTACGCCGCGGCGAGACTGCTGGAATCCTGGAAGCCAATCACCAATCCCAGGCACGCAACCATCAGCAGCCAGTTGGCGGTGGGCACGTAAATCTGGCCGCGCTCGGTGGGCGAGGTGTGCAGGATGCCGACGCGCGGAAAGTAACCCAATTGCACCGCCTGCATCGTGAGCGAGTACACGCCGGAGATCAGGGCCTGCGAAGCGATGATCGCCGCGGCGGTGGCGAGGCCTACGAGCGGGAACAAGCCCCACTTCGGCGCGAGCCCGAAAAACGGATTGGTGACCGAGCCGGGGGTGGTCAACAGCAGCGCCCCCTGGCCGAGGTAATTCAGAAACAAAGCCGGCAACACGAGGCCGAACCACGCCCTTTGGATCGGCTTCCGCCCGAAGTGGCCCATGTCGGCATAGAGGGCCTCGCCGCCGGTGAGGACGAGGAACACGGCGCCGAGCACCTTGAAGGCAGTCCAGCCTTCGCGGCGCATGAACTCGGTCGCGAAGAACGGGTTCACCGCTCGCAAGACCTGCGGTTCGGCGAACACTTCCGCCACGCCCAACACCGAGATCGTGACAAACCAGACCAGCATCACCGGCCCGAACACCCGTCCCACTCCGCCGGTGCCGAAGCGTTGCACGGAGAACAGGCCTACCAGGACCAACGCGGACAGCGGAACCACGAAATTATGCATCTGCGGCGTCGCAATCTTGAGCCCTTCCATGGCGCCGAGAACGGTGATCGACGGCGTGATGATGCCGTCGCCGTAAAGCAACGCCGCGCCGAAGACGCCCAGCGCGGTGAACCCCAGCGCCAGCCGGCCGCGGCGCACGCGTTCAGGGAAGGCCAGCGCCAGCAACGAGAGAATGCCGCCTTCGCCCTTGTTGTCAGCGCGGCAGATGAACACCAGGTACTTCACCGAGATGATCACCAGCAGCGACCAGAAGATCAGCGACAGCACGCCGAGGACGTTGGCATGGTTGGGCGCCACGCCGTTGGCTGGCGCAAAGCACTCGCGTAACGCGTACAACGGGCTGGTGCCGATGTCGCCATAAACGACGCCCAAGGCGGCCAAAGTCAGCAAACGGCGGGTCGATACAGGATCTTCTTTAACGGTCATGCGGTCAGTTGCTGCGGTGAATGACCCGCGGGACAAGGGTCAACACGGCCGGCATTATGGCGGGGCAGGGCCGGATTAGCAACCGGCGGCTCCCGATGGCAACACGCAGCGCGGCTGCAGCTTGTCGTTGTCAGCGCGGGCGGTCATCGTTTAACTCCGCTTCGCTGCATGAAAACCACCGCCGCCCTCGCCTGCGCCGCGCTGAGTTGCGTGGCCGTCAACGTTATCGCCGCGCCATCGCCGCTCCAGCTTTGGTATCGCCAACCCGCCGAACGCTGGGTTCAGGCCCTCCCGGTCGGCAACGGACGCCTCGGCGCGATGATCTTCGGTGGCGAGCGCGACGAGCGACTCCAGCTCAACGAAATCTCGCTCTGGTCCGGCGGCCCGCAGGACGCCGACAACCCCGAAGCCCTCGCAGCCCTGCCGGAGGTGCGCCGCCTGCTCTTCGCGGGCAAGTATGCCGAGGCCGAGAAGCTCACGTTCCAAAAAATGGTCTGCCGCGGTCTGGGTTCGCACGGCGGCGCTTCGGCGAATGACCCGTACGGTTCCTACCAGACGCTGGGCGATCTGTGGTTCGCTTTCGACCTGCCCGCCGGCGACGTGAGCGATTACCGCCGTTCGCTCGACCTCGACACCGCCATTGCCGCCACCACGTTCCGGGTCGGTGGCGCGCATTACACCCGCGAAGTTTTCGCCAGCGCGGCGGACCAGGTGCTGGTGGTTCGCTTCACGTGCGATCGGCCGGGCCGGATCGGCTTCGGCGTCGAACTCGACCGCGATTTCCGCAATTGCGCCACGCCGTTTCGCAACGATGGGGTGCGGGCCCGTAAAACCACCGGCCCCGGCCAGCCGGAGGCGGTGGGACAACCGCTGGGCGAAAATGAGCTGGTGATGCGCGGTCGCGCCTGGAGCGGCAAAGGCATGCGCTACGAAGCCCGCGCGCGCCTGCTAACTGACGGCGGCAAGGTGTCCAGCGAAGGCCACGGCTTGCGTGTGACGGGGGCGAACGCGGTGACGTTGGTGCTGGCCGCGGCGACGGATTACTTCGAGCAAGACCCGACGGTGCTTTGCGAAAAACGACTTGCCGCCGCCGCCAAGAAATCGCCAACGAAACTGCGCGCCGCGCACATCACCGCGCATCAAAAACTGTTCCGGCGCGTCAGCCTCGATCTTGGCGGCAGCGAGGTGAACCGCCTGCCCACCGACGAGCGGCTGGAGGCCTTGCGCAAAGGCGCGAGCGATCCGCAATTGCTCGCGCTGTACTTCCAGTTTGGGCGCTACCTGCTCATTTCCAGCTCCCGGCCCGGCGGCTTGCCGGCGAATTTGCAGGGGCTGTGGTGCGATCATTTCCAAGCGCCGTGGAACGCCGATTACCACCACGACATCAATGACCAGATGAATTACTGGCCGGCCGAGAGCGGCAACCTCGCCGAGTGCCAGGAACCGTTTCTCGAATACATCGCCAGCCAGGTCGAGCCGGGGCGGCGCACGGCGCGCATTCACTACGGCGCCAAAGGTTGGGTTACCCACACCATCGGCAACGTCTGGGGCTTCACCTCGCCCGGCGAGCATCCGAGCTGGGGCCAGTTCACCG
>JAKCAB010000595.1 GCA_021839785.1 bacterium
GCGTTCTGCCGCGGTCGAGACCAGGTTCGTACGCGGCGCCGCCACGCCCGCCAGGCCGAAGTTGTAAAGCACGGCTGAGCCATCGCGGATTTGAAACCCGTCGCCGGCGTACACCCGCGTCACCACGCCGGTGAAAACCGGGAATTGGGCGGGCGCGTCCGACGGGCGATTCCAGTAAATCTCCGCGTAATCCAGCGCCGGCTGGAACGCCGCGCGCTGGGTGTACAGATAAAACGCCACCGCCGCCCAGAAGGCCCAGTAGAGCGTCACCCAGACGCGATGGAGGAACTTGAACATTTCAGTCTTCCGGCGGTGGTTGCGGCGACGGGTTGGCGTCCGGCGGGATGTCCCACCTGGTGGGCAGCTTGATCCGTGGGTTGCGTTCCAACGCTGGAGCCTCGGACGGCGGAACCGGCAGCGGGGTGGTGTCCGGCGCGGCGGTTTTTTCGAGTGCGGCCATCAGCAACGTGACCTCCTTGTTGCGGTGGAATTTCGGCGCCTCGCCGCGTTGCCGCAGGATTTGATAGGCGCGGATGCAGTTCTCGGCGTTGTTGAATCGGAACACCTCGCGGGCATAAACAAGTTCCAGCCAGGAACCCGGCTCGGAATTGCGCAAGCCGATGATGAACGGCGCCGGACTCCACGGGTGCCGGATGCCATCGATGAAGCACAGCCAGCGCACCCAGCGCCGAGCGTCGCGGCCGTCGAGCCAGTGGATGAGGCGCCGGAACCGGTTCGGCGGTTCCTTGTAGGTGCTGTCGGTGACGACGCCCGTCAGCGGGTCGGCCATCCGGTCGGCGACGACCGGCGCCCACACAATCGCGGTGACGATGCCGACCAGAACGCAATACGCCAGCCAGAAGGCGTTCATGAGGTCGCCGGTCTCCGGATGCAGGCGCGCGTTGCGGGCGGCCTCGGCCAATCCGAAGATAAGCGCAGCCGGCAAGGCGATGCGGAAAAGAATCAACATGGTCAACGGTGTTCGTCGCGACGCAAGATGGGAGCAATCTGCCGGAAGCCGTGCAAATTCATTTCCAGCCGGTGCGGATTCACCGCGTACTGCAACGCCGTTTCGCGTGCGATCACGCCCGCCGCCAGCAGTTCGGTGAGGTATTGGTCGAAACTGTGCATGCCTTCGTGGACCGCGGCTTCGATGATGGCGGTCAGCAGCGTCAAGTCGTTCGCCGCGATCGCGTCCTGGACACCTCGGTTGCGACGCATGACTTCCACACACGGCGTGCGCGTGCCCTGGAGGTTCGGCAGCAACCGCTGGCAGATGATGGCATTCAAGTTGCGCGCCAGCAAATCGCTCAGGTTTGCCTGCTCGGCGGCCGGATAATATTCGCGGAGACGCCCGATGGCCTGCGCCACCGAATCCGCGTGCAAAGTGGTCATGACCAGGTGCCCCGTTTCGGCCGCCTGCATCGCCGCAAAGATGCTTTCGCGGTCGCGAATCTCGCCCACGAAAATGACGTTCGGATCCTGACGCATCGCGTTGCGGATGCCGTCGGCGAACGACGCCGTGTCGATGCCCACCTCGCGTTGCTCGAACTGGGCCAGCGCGTCGGTGAAGACATACTCGATCGGGTCCTCGATGGTCACGATGCGGACGGCCTGCGTTTCGTTCAGTTCCTGCAAGAGCGCGCGCAGGGTGGTGCTTTTGCCCTGGCCGGTCGGGCCGGTGGCGATCACCAGCCCGCGGGGCGTTTTGAGCAAGTCGAGCAATGTCTCCGGGATCTGCAGATCCTGGAGTTTCATCCGCTGCTGGGGCACCGCGCGGAACGAAAACGACTGCCGCCCCATCTGCTTGCTGAAGTTCGCCCGGTACCGCGCGCCGCCGTGGTAAAAGCTCAAGTCCACCTCGTGCTCGGCCTCGATCCGAAGACACGTCGAGGGCGCAAAGGTCTCGCGCAGCATCTGGAACAAAGCGTCATCCGTGAGCGGCGGGAATTGCTCGACCGGCACGACCGAGAGCCGGCCGTGGACGCGGATGCGGAACGGCTTGCCGGTCTGGCCGTGGAGGTCGCTGGCTTGCTGCGTTTCCACCCAATCGAGCATCCGGCTCAGCGCGCAACCCGGATGCACCGACTCCGCGGGCACACCAGTCAGGTAGCGCCAGACGCGGGCGCCGGCAGGCGTCACAGTGGTCGAGTCTTGGTTCATGGCCGCGAGGTCAGCCGTCGTTGACCAGTCCAACCCATCCTAAGCAAAGCGCATTCCAACGTGCCGGGCGCAAGCGAACGACCACGCGCTGGGTTTTGGAGCGGAGCGACGACCGCCCGCCTGGCGCGCGTTTCGTTTCGGGGGGAGCGCCGGCTTCCAGCCGGCTTGGCGGGATCCACAAACCGAAAAGCCGGACACAGACCGGCGCTCCAGTCTCACCGGTCGTTGCCGCGGTTCGCAAAACAGGCGAGTTCACCGCACAAAACCTTGAACCTTCAGCCAGAACAGGCAATCCGCCGCCCAGGGATGCGGGTGGGCAAACGGCGGCTTGTCCGCCAGGCCCATGCCGTGGCCGCCTTTTTGGTAAATGTGCAGGTCGAACGGCACGCCGGCCTTCCGCAGCGCCTCGGCGAACTGAAGGCTGTTTTCCACCGGCACGGCGCTGTCTTCCCAGGTGTGCCAGATGAAACACGGCGGCGTGTTCTTGGTGACCTGTTTCTCGTTCGAGAGCAGATCGACCAGCTCCGGCGAAGGCGAGTTGCCCAGCAGGTTGTGCTTCGAGCCTTGATGCGTGTATTGCCCCATCGTGAT
>JAKCAB010000363.1 GCA_021839785.1 bacterium
CGCCGGCGAATTCCACGTTCACGTCGCGGAAAACGACGTTCGTGATCGGCGCGTCGCCCCAGTTCTCGACCGACATCGCCGAGCGATAAACCCCGGTGGCGTTGAGTCCGCTGACCGTCACGCGGCCGACGGGGTTGCCGGGCTTGGTCCACAACGTGACGGGCGAAGCGACATCGCGCATCGTGTTGTTCGCGAGCAGCACGTCGTCGAGCACCCCGCGCGTGGCGTCCCAGGCGCCGGGTTGGAGGATGATGCCGCTGAGCATGTTCGTCCGCCGCGCGGCGCCCGAGGTTCGGTGCGGCTGCTCGCCCGGCCCGTAGAAAAGGCAGTCGTGGACGATCAATCGCCGGGCCGGGCCGATCAGGCGGATGCCGTTGCACGACGAATTCACGAGGCAGTCCGAGATGACCGTGTTGTCCCAATAGCGGCCGGCGATCGCATCGTCACCCGTGTAGAACTGGCAACCAATGATGCTGACTTCGTGGCAATCGTGACCTGGCGCGCCGCGAAAGTGCACGCCGTCCCAGCCGCCGGTGAACTTGACGTTGCGCACCTCGACCTGGTCGCTGACCTGGAAGAACACCGCGTAGTTCGCCGCATCGACGATCGACACGTCGCGGATCGTGAACCGCCGGCAGTTGACGAACACGATCGCGTGCGGGCCACGCATCCGCTCCTCGCCGGTGGGATCGAACACCTTGTTGCCGTCGATCATGCCCTGGCCGGTGATGGCGACGTCTTCGAGGTTCTCGCCGATGATCAGGCCACGGTGCCACTTGCCCCAGCGCGCCTCCGGCATGAAATCCGGCGGCATCGGCTGACGATATTCGGCGAGGTTCGTGGTGCCGACCAGCGTCGCGCCGGCACTGAGCACCAATGCGACATGGCTCCGAAGTTGGACCGTGCCGGAAACGTACCGGCCGGGCGGGAAAAGCACCTGCCCGCCACCGGCCTCGGCGCACGCAGAGACAGCTCGATTGATCGACTCGGTGTCCAGTGAGGTGCCATCACCTTTGGCACCCGAATCGCGGACGTTGAAAACGCCAGCCCCGGCGAGGTCAGCGGTCGCCGCCGCGAGCGCGGGCAGGCGGAAAGCGGTGGCGGTGCAAATCGAGAGCAGCCAGCAAAAAGCGCGGATGTTCATGGCTACCGCCTACCATTCAAACGGTCACCCGCCGAGCAAAACCGGAGGCCACGCGGCCCCGGGGACGAAGATCCTGCAGGCGGTGTGAGAATCGCCGCTGGTCAGAGTCCAATTCAAAGCTTTGCGGGCTTGCGTTTCGCGCGGTTGATTCCGACGGCCAGGTTTCCGAACTCAGAGGCGATCCGGAACATGCGGACAATCCGGCCCAAGCTGCGGAGCACGTGGGAACAACGCCGCCGGTAGCGGGCCAGGGCCGTGCGCCCAAATGCCATCCAAAAATCCCAACCGGCCAATTCCCGCTCCACCGCGCGCTGCGTGCGCACCCCCGGCAACGGGGGGCTCTCCGCGGCGGGGTCCGGGCTCGGCGCGGGATCGGTATCGCAGCCATACACCTGATCCAAGGCTAGCTTACATAGGGTCCGCCACTGACGCTGTTCCTCCCGCTCGCGCGCCTCGCGGTCCACGACCGCAGAGTCGAAGAAGCGCGGGGCGAGTTTGGCCAGTCGCCGATGACACCGGAGGGCACGAGTGAAGGCGGTCAGGGCCTGGGAGAGTTCATCCGGCCCGCGGCGATGTCCGGGCAGGGCCCGCCAGCAGGAACGGTCCAGCCGGCGGTCGAGATGGCGGAGCAACGACGCCGGCAGAGGCGTGTGCGGTTGCGGATTCTCAACCCAATTTCCGCAATTGAGGTGGGGGTCGAAGGGGGATTGAGTGAACCAAACTGGGGGCGACGAGCTCATTTGCATCGCTGGTATCGGTTCACCTGGCGGGTGAAGGGAAAGACGGGATTTCCTTGGACACGCTGCCGGGCAAATGCACGGTGACGCGCCCGGACGCAGCGCTGACGCCTTACGGCGGCCTGGCGGCGGGGAGCGGTTTTCTCAAACGTCGGGGCCTCATTGAACGTCTCGCCGACCATTGCCCGGGGGCGCGCACCAGTCCCAATGCCCCGCCGGGGCGCGAGGTGTTGCACAGCTTTCTGCGGGGGGCGCTGGTGGAAGGCAAACGCTTCTGCCAGGTGCGCTGGGGGAGGGCTGATCCGGCGGTGGCGACGCTGAGGGGCCGGGACCGGGGGCGCGGCGAAGAGGCCTTGCCCCGCTTGGGCAAGGGCCGGGACCGGGAACGTCTCCGCCAGTGGCTGAACCGGCCGCAAACCGAACTCTATGCGGCGCGGCCGGAACGCTTCATTGCCGACTGGGATTCGACGGTGAACCCCCGTTACGGTCATCAGGCCGCCGCCGCCGTGGGCTACAACCCGCACCAGCGCGGGCGCAAGAGCCAGCCTCCGCCGATCTGCGTGGCGGCGCCCACGCGGCTGTGCCTGCCTCTGGAATGGCGTCCGGGCGACACCGTCAGCGCGACCGACTGGCAGCCGGCGATGGAAAAACGCTGGTCCCAGCCGACGATCCGCGAACGCCGCTGGCGCAATCGCGGGGATGGGGGCTTTGGGCAGGAGGCGATCGGGGCCTGGCACGAGGTCGAAAGCCAAAAGCACCCGCCATACCTGTTCAAACGCAAGCTCACGAACAACGTGCGGCGGGCGATTGCCCGGGGGCCCCGGCCGTTGTGGGAAGGGGCGCCGACGGTGGGCGGCCGGCCGTTCGC
>JAKCAB010000328.1 GCA_021839785.1 bacterium
GATTTAAGGCGGCGTCCGCCCGCGCTTCAAGGCTTTCGACCGCGCGCGTCGCCGCCGTGCGAATCGCAGGCGCGTTCAGGGCGGGGACGCGGGTGAACTGGTGGTTCCGGCCGGCGGCGGATTGGTGGCCGTGATCGGTGGCGGATTGGTGAGGGTTTCCGGTGCTGCGTTGGTGAGCACGGCCGCGGACGCGTTGGTGTTCGCTTCGGTCGGCGGCGCCGCGCGAACCGTCGGCGCGGTGTCCACGCCCACCAGTTCCTCGGAAAGCACGACCAGCGCGATCCGGCGGTTCTTGGCGCGACCCTCCGCGGTGCTGTTGTCCGCCACCGGATGGAACTCGCCGTAGCCCACCGCGCCCAGCCGGCGCGGGTCCACGCCCGCCTGCTCGCTCAGAAAGCGGACGGCGGCGGTGGCCCGGGCCGTGGAGAGTTCCCAGTTGCTGGGATACTTGCCGCGGGCGTCGGCCCGGATGGGCACGTTGTCCGTGTGCCCAATGACGTGGATTTGCCGGTTCGGGTACTGCGCGAGCACTTGGGCGACGCGTCGCAGCACCTGCTCGCCCTCGGGCTTCAAGGTGGCCTCGCCGGAGTCGAACAGCACGCGGTCGAGGATGTCCACGGTGAGCTTGCCCTGGAGTTCGGAGATGGTGACGTCCTTGGATTCCAGCGCCTGGCGCATTTCGGTTTCGAGGCTTTGCTGCGAGCGGGCAATGGTTTCCTTTTCGCGGGCCAGGCGGGCCTTCTCGTCTTCGAGGGTCGTAATCTGCAGCCGCGCCTGCGCGACCAGCGAAGTCAGCGAGGTCAGTTGCGTCCAGTTGGTGGCGAGCAACGCCTGTGCGCGCTGGAGTTCCGCGCGCGTCGCGTCGCGCTCGGCCTGCGCTTGTTCGAGGGCCTGCCCGCGCCGCCAATAGGCCACGCCGAGCAGGGAGAAAAGAAGGACGGCCGTGAGCACACTGGCAAGAATCCTGGCGGCACGAGGCATGGCTTTGATCGGTTTTGCTGGCCGCGGCTTCACCGCGCGCGGCGCCGGAAACGAAATAAGACCCGCCTGCGTCTCCGGCAATGAAAATGGCGCTTCTGCGGCTGGGACAGCCGCGCGCCGGCAGTGGGTTGGACCCCGCGCGTCAGCTTTTCCCTGCGGGGCAATGACCCTGACCAATCCAGCCGTTGGGAAGCGGTTGGATTCTTGAGTTGCGGCCGGAAAAGAAAATGCGCCCGCCCTTGCCACGAATGCACTTGCCGTCCGGCCCGCCCGCCCGGCTAATGCGGGGACGCGCCCGACCGGTCGGCGGCGCCGGATCAGATCATCATGGCGGACGAGTACCGTGTTCTTGTTGTCAGCGACGTTCACTACGCCAGCGCGGGCGAGCAGGCCCGGCGCGGCTACGAAATCCGAGTCATCCGAACCTGGCTGCAGAAGGTCATGGTCTGGCTGTTCCGGCGGCTGATCTGGCTGAAGGATCCTTTCGGGCACAACCACCTGCTGGACCGCTTCCTGGCGGCGGGGGGTCAGGCCGACCTGGCGGTGGCCAACGGCGATTATTCGTGCGACTCCGCCTTCGTGGGCATGTGCGACGAGGCCGCGTGCGCGAGTGCGCGCTTTGTGTTGGGCCGGTTGCGCGAACGCTTTGCTGACCGCTTCGTGGCGGGCTTCGGCGACCATGAACTGGGCAAGACCAGCCTGCTCGGTGGCGTGGGCGGATTGCGGCTCGCGAGCTGGGAACGATCGTGCGGCGAATTGGGACTGGAGTCGTTCTGGCGCCGCGAACTGGGACCGTGGGTTTTGCTCGGGGTGGTGTCGTCTCTGATCGCCTTGCCGGTTTTCGAACCGGACACGTTGCCGGCCGAGCGCACGAGCTGGGAAGCGCTGCGGGCGGCGCACCTCGCTCGCGTTCGCGAGGCGTTCGCGGGGTTGCGTCCCGACCAGCGGGTGGTGCTGTTTTGCCACGACCCGACCGCGGTGCCGTTTCTTTGGCGCGAGCCCGAGGTGAGATCGCGGCTGGGGCAACTGGAGCGCACGGTCATCGGCCACCTGCACACCCCGCTGATTCTTTGGAAAAGCCGCCTGCTGGCGGGAATGCCGGCGATCCACTGGCTCGGCAACTCCGTCCGGCGGATGAGCACGGCCTTGAACGAGGCGCGCCACTGGCGGGACTTCAAGGTGACGCTCTGCCCGTCACTGGCGGGCTGCCAGTTGCTCAAGGACGGCGGCTTCGGCGAACTGCGTTTGCGGACCGACGGAAAAGCGGCGGAGTGGCAGGTTCATCGCCTGCGGTGGTGAGAGATTTGCTCACTGCTGGCCCGGCAAAGCCGGCGGACCGCCCGCGCCCGCGCCGGGCGTTCTCTGGTAGCCGGGCACCGGTGGCGGTGGCGGCAGTTGGATGCCTTGCTGGGCCGCCAACCGTTGCTGTTCCTGCATGATGATCCTCTGCTGGTCCGCCGACAGGACTGACTGCGAGGCGGCAGGTTGGGATATTCCCCCCATACCTGGGTTCGTTAAGCGGGTCGGCCGCGCGGGCAAAGTGCGCACGCCGCTGCGGTATCCGGTGCTGCCGGCCTGGATGACCGGCGGCGTGAAACCGGTCCGGGGAGAGTTGATGGTCTGGAGGGGCGCGCCAAACGCGGGCGCCGGCACACCGGGTCGAGCCACGCCGGGCAGGCCGCCTGCCAGGACCACGTTCGTGGGAGGGTGAATGCCATTGTTGACGAAATCGAGCTTCAGTTCCAGACCGCCATAGTTGACCCG
>JAKCAB010000093.1 GCA_021839785.1 bacterium
CAGTACAAGATGATGCGCATGAACCACGTGCGCCCCCGCGTTACGCCCCAGATGTCGTTGAACGTGTCCTCGATGCGCGCCAACATGCTGATCGCCACCACCAGGAGGGCGATGACGCCGGTGACGCTCAGCGCGCCGCTACGGATGTTTCCGACGAACTCCATGATGTAGCGTTTGATTTGGTCACGCGTATCGCTGGCAAGTTGGGCCCGGGTGTCCTCGCGGACGGCGGCGTCCGCGGCCGAATCAGAAGGCGTCCCGGTCGTCGGGGTCGTCGCGGCGTCGGTCGGGCGATGGGGGCCCAGAAAGGACGGGCCTTCGGCCTCGGGCGTCACGCTCGCGACGAGTTTGGTGACGAACCTCTCGATCGGCTCCTCGCCCTGGCGTTTGAGCAGGCTGCTGGAAACGCCAATGACCACGGCGAGCATGGGCACGATGGCCAGCAGGCTGGCGTAGGCCAGAGAAGAAGCCCGAGTGGGACACCGGTTGCGCACGAAACTGCGCCCCACCAGCGCCCAGAAGTGAAGGAATCGTTGAATCCGGGTGAGTTCGTGCTCCCCGCGGTGGGCCACGATCGCGTCATCGAAGGCTTCCTTCGCGGCGCGCGAAAACCGTTTCAGTTTCTCGACCGTCGCGTTGGCCATCGTGCTGAAGTGTGCGGCGGCCTGCGGGTCAGCGCCATTGCCCGTCGGGCATCGGCCGCGGTTGAGCTCTGGCCGGGTCGAGCACGACATGGCGGATGCGCTGCCGTTTCCAAGTGTAGGTCACGTGGACCAGCCCGTCCTGGGTTTGAATGACCGCCGGGTAAGACATTTCGGTGCCCGGTTCGCGCTCGAGTTCGCAGAGAGCCATCCACTCCACGCCATCGGTGGAGACCGCGACATTCAGGATTCCGCGGTCTTCGCGCGAGTGGTTGTAAACCAAGAGGCTTCGGCCATCCTTGAGCATGATGGCGTCGATGGCGCTGTTGGGATTGGGCAGCGCGGTGCGCGTCATCGGGGACCAGCGGTAGTAGCCGCTGGTGGCCCAGGATTCGTAAATGCGCCCCTGCTTGGTCCGACAAAGGATCTGCAATCCGTTCTCGTGCCGGAGGATCGTGGGTTGGATGGCGGCAACGGTGTAAGCCGCGTTCAAGTCCGGACCGCGGTTCCACAAACCGAACGGCTCTTTCGTCCACTCCATGTGCACCCGCCAGCCTTTGTCCTCCAGGCTGCTGCCGCACAGCAAGGTGCCGTCGTTGAGCTCCAGCGGCGGGTTGCGCACCGGGCCAACGAAACCGTCCGGCAGCCGGCGCATTTGGGTCCAAGTTTTGCCGTCATTTTGCGAGCGCCGGAGCATGCCCCACCAGTTCTCCGGGCTGGGGCCGACCTTGTAGAAGAGCAGCACGTCGCCATTGCTGCGCCGGAACAGAACGGGATTCCAACATGGATAGCGCTTGCCATCGTTGTTGGGGACGATGCCGTTGGCGACTTCCGCGGGCGCGCTCCAACCGCCGCCCGTGTTGCGCGTGAGCCAGATGCCCACGTCCGGCGCGCGCTCGGCCCGCCCGCCGAACCACGCCGCGAGGAGTCCGCTGGGCGTTTCCACAATCGTGGAGGCGTGGCTGACCGGCGTCGGGGGCGGGGCGGCCAGGAATTCCGATTTCACGATGCAAGGATCGGCGGCCAGTGCGGTCAAAAGTCCACCGAGGCCGACCGTCAAAACGGCAAGGCGATGCAAGCTGGGGTTTTTCTTCATACGCCGACTGAGTAACAACACGTCTAAAAGCAGGTTCGTTCTAAGCCGGGATGGCGGAGAACTCAAGCAATCCTTCTTCACGCGTTGTTCGCCGGCCACGGCCGCCGGCGCGGTCGCGGTCGAAAAGCGCTTGTGCGCGGTCTCACGGTTCGTAGGCGCCGGACAGCACCAGGAAGAAATTGTGGGGCTGGCTCAACAATCCGGTCGCGTTGATGGGCGAGTCGGTGAAGGTCCGAGCCGACCAGTCGTGGAAATCCGGCCCGTAAAAGACGTGGTAGAGCGTGTTGGTTTGGGTCGGGTACTTCAGCAGCAAGGTGCCTTGATCCAGGCTGAGCTGCGACGTTATGGGAGCGACCGCTGGCAGGGCCGGGTTGACCTTGGCCGGATCGAATGCCAACGCCGCCGCGCCGATCCGCAGAATGCGGACGTGTTGGAGGGTCACCGCCGTCAACGGCCGGTCGTTGGCCGGGTCGGTGGGCACTTGGTTGATCCGATTCACCACGTCCATGCCCAGCACTACTTCGCCGAAGATCGTATGCTTGTCGTCCAGCCAGGGCGTGGGTTCCACGGTGACAAAGAATTGGCTGCCGTTCGAGTTGGTACCCGAGTTGGCCATCGACAAGATGCCCGCCTGGCTGTGGCGCAACGGCGGATCGAACTCGTCCTTGAACTGGTATCCCGGACCGTCGGTGCCCAGGCCGTTCCGCGAGCCGGACTGGTTCATGAACCCTTTGATCACCCGGTGAAAGGTCACGCCGTCATAAAACGGTCCCTGCCGGATGCGGGCCTGGGCGAAGTCCACCCACGGCCGTGAACCTGCCGCCAGGCTGACGAAATTCGCCACTGTCCGCGGCACCTTTTGGAATTCGAGCTGGCACCAGAACTCGCCTTCCGACGTGGTAAAGCCGGCGTAAAGGCCATCGGCGGTCGGCTCCTGGGCGAGTGCCGCCGCGGCGAAGAAGCCGACGAAACCGGCGGTGACGGGGGTCGATCGAAGGAACATGCG
>JAKCAB010000468.1 GCA_021839785.1 bacterium
CTGAGGACCACTCCGTGGGTCGAGCCGATGACCAGCGGCTGGGTCACGTCCCACCAACCGATGGTGCCGTTGATGCCGGTCTTGCTCTTGATGGTGGGGGTGACCGCCGTGCCGTCGAACTTAAGCACCGCGGTGCTGAGGTCCGCCACCGCCGGGCCGGAGTCGATCGTGCCGACGGTGAAGCCTATCGGCGTGCTAGCCGCCGCGGTGATGATCACCGAGTCCGCCGCCACCGTGGTCAGCTTGATGTTGTCCACGTGGTGCACTTCCCACGCGCCACCGGTCCGGCCGCCGAAGACGAGCCGGCCGGGGCTGGGCGAGAAGGTCGTCGGCAGACCGCCGGCGGGCGTGAGTTCCACGCCCTTCCAGGTGATCTTCACCGTGCTGTTTTCGGTCAGTTCGGCCTTGAGACGCTCCCACTTGAGGTTCTTGACCCAGAGGCCCCAAGTCGGGTCGCCGTAGGCCGGCTGGGCGGTGCCGGCATCGGCGCCGTCCACCACGCCGTCGCCGTTGAGGTCCTCGTCACTGAGGGCGCCGGTCTGCATGGACTTGGGGTAGTTGGCGTCGGTGGTGGCCAGATTGCGGTAAGGCACTTCGTTGAGGGTGCCGGTGCCGGTGCCGGTATAAATGTTACCGGGCTGGAGCGGGACGGGCAGTTGGGCGATCAAGTTGCCGTCCACCCGGACGCTGATGCCCACGGCATCCTGCACGGAGCCGGCCACGATGTCAGCGCTCTGCCAGGTGTCGTAGCCGATGCCCAGGCCGGTGAGCGAGCCTTCCTCGGGGAGGTTGGTCTCGTTGCTGGTGCCGGCGAACGGCGCGCCATCGGTAATGATCGGATCGCCTTCGCGGACATAGTTCAGCGAGAAGCCGTCGGCCGGGCGGGCGGTGCCGCCGCCGATGCGCAGGTCGCACTCGAAGATGAAGGCCTTGACCACGAGCCCGGGCTCGAGGTCTTTGAACACCAGCGTGGAGCGCTGGCCGCCGCGGGCGTCGGTGATGGACAGGTAGCCGTCGCCATTGGCGCCGGTGGCCCCGCCGTCCTGACGCCATTCGGAACTGGTGGCCCCCACCTCTTGGTAGAGCCCACTCAGCGAGGGGTCGGTGTTGAAGTCGATGGTTACGGTGCCGGCGCGTGACGCCACCAAGGCGCCCATACCCGCGAGCACTGCCCCCACACGGAACAGTCTAGTATGTTTGGTTTTGGTCATAGGAGGTTCCTCTGTCAGCAAGTCCACGGGAACCAGCCAGACGCCGACCGGCGGCCACACCCCTTCTGTGGGAAGGATGGACCGCCGTGTCGGACGATTTGTTTGGCCCAGTAGTTTGCACCGATTGGATGTACGACTGCAGAAAAACACCGCCTGCCGGGGGCGTCAACCGAAATGTGGCATGTCCGTCGCGCCCGCCCGCCCGCCCACCGGGCAAGGAAAACGCGTGCCCGGCGTACAGAAGCCGGTGGAAAATCTCCATCGGAAAGCCTGATGGAGGGGGACAAACGCCAGGGCATTGCAGACTGGAGGCGAGGGCGCGCGTTCCCAACTCGGGGACACCTCAAGCGCGCCGCGCGGGTCGGACCAGTGGGTCGCAAAGACCGTGCCGGCGCAGCGAGTCAGACTGCTTGAAGGGCGCTCGCGGCGCGGGAAGGAACACCGCCCGAGGGTCGGAGGCGCGCCGGTTCAGAGCATCCGTGGCACGCTGCCGTCGGTGGGCGAGTGGGGACGGAAGAACGGATTTACCCGCGGGCTCTCGGGCGGACGCGACATTTGCCAGAAATAAAAGGCGAGCCCGGCCAGCGCGAACAGGTTCAGCACCTGGGAAAATCCGTGCCACGCGCGGAAACTGCTCGTCGCTTGGGCGCGTTGCTCGGAGGTGGCCCGCGTGGAATACCGGATGGCTTCGAGCTGGTGCATCTTCGGCTGGAGCCAGTGGCCGCCGATCAGGCTGAGCAGGAAGAGTCCGCTGACCACGCCCAGGGTGAGTCGCCGGGTGAGCCGGCCGGCCCGGATGTAATCCACCAGCCACAACGCCAGTGCCACGCCCCCGCAGATCTGTTGCAGCCCGAAGAGCCGGGCGATCACCAACTCGGCCACGCGCGCCCGGTAGGCGTCCGGCAACATCGCCGACATCGCCGGTCAAAAAATCGCCGGCGCCGCGCCGAACGTGAAGAACACCGTACCGCCCAACCAGAGGGCGGCGTTCAGGACGGCGATGAACCGGAGCACGGATTGCACGGGCGATCAGGCTAGGGCAACCCGCGCCGGCCTGCCAAGCAGCGATTGAACCCGAATCAATAAACCAACTGAAACTCCGGCAGGACGCTGATGGCCCAAAGCAAATCCTCCACGCCTTCACGGCGTAGTGGCTCACCCAGAACACTGGCGCCGATCTGGAGTTCGGTCTTCGTGGGTTCACGGCTCAGGCCGTGCCGGTAAAGCTCAGTCGCCAGCTCCCGCGGGGATTCATCGGTCCGCGCGGCAACCAGATGCCCGGCGGCGCGCCGCAGCCATTTGGCGAGGGTGCTGCCGTTGGTTAGTTCGAGCGCCTGGAGCGTGGTCGCCACCGAGGCGCGCGTCGTGTTGACCTGCTCGCGGTTGGGTCGCCCCAGCGCCGTCATGAGCGGATCGGCGGCGGCATGAACCGCGCGGACCGTGCCGAATTGCGCGGCGCTGGACCAGGCCGCGACGAGCTGCCCTTGCAGGTTCCAAGGCCCGCTCGGCGCCGGCCCCAGCTCGGCGGCGGTGAACCAGCCTTCCGCGTTGAAGCCGGGTTGTTCCCAGCCGTCGCTCTTGTTCGTCGCGCACAGCCAGGTGGCGTCGGAAATCACGCTCGCCGGCGTCTCGCCCGCGGCCTCACCCGCGCGCAGGCGGGTGGTCAGCAGAAAGCCGGCGGGGGTGGGCGACTCGTCTTTCTTGTCGTCCGGATTGCTGCGGTCATTCGTGGCCTCGACGGCGAACACGTTGGTGCCGGCGATCAAGTGCGCGCGGATGTCGAACACGCGAACCTGCTTCCAATCGTCGCCGGAACCGGCGTCGTGGCCGTTGACGAACAAATGGAAGCGGTTGTCCGCGGACATCAACACCAGGGCCTCGGTGGGCACGGCCGCGAGTTGGAAAGTCTTGCGCAGGTAAATCGTCCCGGGCGGCACGCCTTCGAGCGCGGCGGCGGAAGCCCAAATCCAGTGCGGCGCCGGCAAGGCGTCAGCCGCGGCCGGGTTGCCGGCGGTAAAGTCGATCGCGGTGTTGGCCGGCAAATCGCGCCACAGCCCGGTCAGCGAAGACAAGGCGTCGCAGTACTGCTCGGCGGTGAGACGCTTCACGAGCGGCCCGCGGAAGACGAACTTGTCGGAGATCAGTTCATCGCCGCCGACGGCGGGGAGCGCGTAGGCCCGCGAGGTCAGGATCAGCTCCATCGTGTGCTTGAGGTCGTAGTGGTGTTCCGCGAGGTCCAGCGCGAGCCAGTCGAGGAGGGCGGCGTTCCACGGCGGGTTGTCCATTTCGTCCACCGGCTCGACGAGGCCGCGGCCCATGAACTTCGCCCAGAGGCGATTGACCACCGTGCGGGTGAGGCGGCCGTTTTGGGGATTGGCGATCAAGCGCGCCAGGCTCGCCAGGCGTTCTGCCTTGTTCGTGCTGGCGTTGAGCGGGCCCAGTTGCGGGAACAGGAACTTGCGCTCGGCGATGGCACCGGTGGGTTTGTCGCAACGCACCAGTTCCAACGGTTCATCGGCATAGACGCTGGCCAGGCCGTAGGCGTCGGCCAGTTTCCAATCGCTGATGAAGCTGTCGTGGCAGGAAGCGCACTTGAGGTTGATGCCCAGGAACACTTGGGAAATGTTTTGCGCGGCCTGCATCTGCGGCGTCTGGCTGGCGTTGATGGCGCCCCGCCAGACGATGCCTTTCACGAAGCCTTCCGAGTGCTCGTCCGGATTGACAAGGCGAGCCACGAACTGGTCGAACGGCATGTTCGTGGCCAGCGCGCCATACAGCCAGGGCGTGATCTGGCGCCGGCCGCCGTCGATGTAGCCGGTGCCCTTGTAATCATTGCGGAGGCAGTCGTTCCAGAACGTCAGCCAGTGTTCGGCGTAGCGTTGGTTGTCCGCCAGCAACGCGCGCACCAGCCGGGCGCGCTTGTCCGGGTGGTGGTCTTTTTCGAAAGTGCGCAGTTCCTCCGGCGTGGGCAGCAACCCGATCGTGTCGAGGTACGCGCGGCGGGCGAACACGTGATCCGCGGCCGGCCGGGGCGGCTTGAAATCCTGTTTGGCGAAGTACGGCTGGAGGAGGCGGTCGATGGGGTTGGTCAGCTTGCTGCGGGCGGGCGGCAGTTCGACCCGGCGCGGTTCAAGCGGCGCCTGGGCGCCACGGGCAAGTTTCAGCCCTTCCGGCCACGCCGCTCCCTGGTCGATCCACGCGCGCAGGAGCCCGACCTCGTTAGGCGTCCAGCGCGGGCCTCGCGCGGGCATGACGCGATCCGGGTCCTGGCCCGCGACCAGTTGCACGATCGGGCTGGCGGCGCTGTCGCCGGGCTTGGCGGCGGGTCCGGATTTGCCGCCTTGAAGGAGGCTGGCCCGCGAGTCGAGGGCGAAGCCCGATTTCTTCTGACCGTGCGCGTGGCACTTGATGCAACTCGCCTCGAGCAACGGCTTGATTTCCCGTGCGAAATCGACCGGCCCCGCGGCGGCCGGCGGCAATGGCGGTGCGCCGTCGCCCGCAGTCGGGGCAGCGGCGAGGGTCAGCGCCAGGCCGGCCAGCGTGGCCAGCGTGGCGGCGAAGGAACGGAGCTGCATGGCACAAAAGGAACCACAACGACACCGGGGCTGCCAAGCAGGACTTTTGGATCGGGTAAGCAAACTTGAATCTGTGCCGACGGCAGGACTGCGCTCCCGCGCGGCGGTCACCCCGTCAACTGAACCGGCTGCAACGGCAAACAAAGGGCGGGTGACGGCCACTCGTTACTTCTTGGGCACACTCTTGGGGTTCACCGTGATCATCACCGTCTCCGCTTCGCCCTTGGGAAAGCGCTGTTGCTTTAAAACCATGTCCTGCGCCCGGTGGTCCAGTGTCGGATCGCCCGAACTTTGCCGCGTCTCCACGTACAAGGGTTTGCCCTCGGCGTCGTGCGCCACCAGCAGGATGATCGGGCTGAACCCCGCCTTGGGCTCACCGCGGGACAGCCGCTTTTGCTCGGTGCGGCTCAGCTTGCGGTTCATGTCGGCGATGCTGCCGGCCGGCTCCTCGGTGGAGTAACCGGACTGGTTGCTGTTGCCGATCGCGCGCTGCTCGCGGTAGCTGGTGGTGGAAGTCGTGCAGCCGGTCGCCAGCGCCAACAGCACGGCGACGATTCCGACCCGGGACAAGAAGTGGTTTTTCATCGGCAAACCATTCCTTACCACAGAAGGCCCGCGTTGGCGAACATTGCCTGCGACCCACTTGACTTCGAGCGCTGCGCGCGCCTCGGGCCGGCGGGCAGGGCTGCTCCAACGTCGGTTCGGTCCATTCCAAATTCGAAAGCCGAAGACCGAATGCCGAAAGAAATCCGAAGTCCGAAGTCCGAAGTCCCGAAACCACAGTTACTCCAACGAAGTCGCAGTCCCTCGGGGCAACCCCTTTTCGGATTTCGGGTTCCGGGCGTCGGATTTCAGGGCTGCCGGCATCCTTGGCAACTGGCCGGACCTCAGAGCAGCCCTGGCTGCCGGGCTGCAACCAAAGAATTGCCTTTTGCGTTGAATATCGGCAGCGTTCGCCGATCTAACGCTTAGAACGTGAGCACAGCCATGAACATGAACACTTGGGTCGAAAACACGAAACGCAACGCTTGGATCCTCGCCGTGGGCGCCGCGCTGGCCTGCCCGACACTGCGGGCCGCCGATGCCGAACTGGCGCCGATGCCGTTGAAGCTGCCCATCCCGGCCTTCATGGGGACGCCGACGGACATCCCGTTGGGCGATCACATCGAGAAACTTTCCGACAAGCCGCGGCCGCCCTTCATGGCGCCCAAAGGCATCACGAACCTCGCCTTCAAGAAGAAAGTCAGCAGCAGCGACAAGTCGCCCATCACCGGTTCGCTCGATCTCGTGACTGATGGCGACAAGGAGTCCAACGACAACAGCTTCGTGGAGCTGCACCGCAAGACCCAGTGGGTTCAGATCGACCTGGGGCAGGAGGCCAAGATTTACGCCGTCGTGCTGTGGCACGCGCACAACACCTACCAGGTTTATCACGATGTGGTGGTGCAGGTGGCGGACGACCCGGATTTTACGTCGAACGTGAAGACGGTGTATAACAACGACTACGATAACAGCTCCGGCCTCGGCGTCGGCACCGACAAGGAGTACTTCGAGACCTACGAGGGCCGGTTGATGGACGCCAAGGGCGTCGAAGGCCGTTACGTGCGTTGCTACAGCAAGGGCAGCACCTACAGCGCCCTGAACCGCTACACGGAAATCGAAGTCTGGGGTCTCCCGGCCAAATAAACAGGCCGCCACCAGCAGCGAGCCTTCGTTCCGCACCGGACATGGCTTTGCTCCCATATTTACAGCCGCGAATCAGCGCCAGCCTCGCCGGACTGGCGCTGGTTGTTTACAGGAGGCTGCCAGCCCAATGAATCGCTGGCTGGCGCTTGGCCTCGGACTGGCCTTCGTGGTCGGACTCGCTTTGCGCGTGCCGCACTTGGGCCAGCGTCCCATGCACACGGACGAGTCGGTGCACGCTTACAAATTCCTCGGGCTCTGGCAGCACGGCGAGTACCGCTACGACCCGAACGAGTACCACGGCCCCAGCTTGTATTACTTTTCCCTGCCGGTTGTTTGGGCCAGCGGGGCGAATACGCCGGGCCAGCTCACCGAGGCCACGCTTCGCGCGGTGACCGTGGTGTTCGGTCTGGGATTGATCCTGCTGCTGCCCCTGCTGGCCGATGGCTTGGGGCGGACGGCCACGTGGTGGGCAGCGCTGTTCACCGCCGTCTCCACCGCTTTTGTCTATTACAGCCGTTATTACATCCACGAAGTACCGCTCGTGTTTTTCACGGTGCTGTTCGGGGGCGCAGTCTGGCGGTATCTGCAGAAACCCGCGCTCGGCTGGGCGTTGTTGGCGGGGGCCGCGCTCGGCCTGATGCAGGCGACCAAGGAGACCTTTGTATTCAACCTGGCGGCGATGGCGGTCGCCGCGGCCGGTGTGCTGGTCTTCGCTCCGGGACGGAAAGCGGCCGGGCAGAATCTGCTTGGCAGACTCAGGCTTGGTCACATTTTGGCAGCCGTGGCGTTGGCGTTGGCGCTTTCGGTCGTACTGTTCTCGTCATTCTTCACCAACGCCACCGGGCCGCTCGATTCGCTGCGCACTTACCTGCCGTGGCTGCAACGCGCGGGCGGCGACTCGCCCCACAACCATCCCTGGCCTTTCTACTTCGAGCGGTTGTTTTGGTTTCACCCGGCGAAAGGACCGGTGTTCAGCGAATTGCTGATCGGCCTGCTGGCGGTGTTGGGCGGCGTGGCGGCGTTCCTGCCGGATCGCTTCCAGCCGGGCCACCGCGGGCTGGCGCAATTCCTGGTGTTCTACACCGTGGCGCTGACCGCCGTTTACACCGTGATTGCTTACAAAACGCCCTGGTGCGCGCTGGGCTTTTTGCACGGTCTGATCCTGCTCGCCGGATTGGGTGCGGCGGCGCTGTTCAAGTGGATCCGCCCGACGTGGCTCTGGGTCATCGCGCTTGTCGTGGTGCTGGGCGCGACCGTGCAACTGGCGGTTCAGGCCAGGCGCGCCAGTTCCGAATTCGCCGCTGACCAGCGCAACCCGTACGTCTATGCCCACACCTCCAAAGACCTGCTGCGGCTGGTCCAGCGAGTGGACGGCGTCGCCCGCGTGGACGGCCACCCCGACAAAGTGGGCATCAACGTCATGGCTCCCGGCGGTGATTACTGGCCGTTGCCGTGGTATTTCCGCGCGTTGCCGGACACGCATTGGTCAGCCGGCATCCCGGCCGACCCATACGCGCCGATCGTGGTTGCCGATGCCCGCTTGCACGCGGCGCTGGACGACAAGTCGGACAAGCGCTGGTTGAGCGTGGGCTATTACGAGCACCGGCCGGGAGTCTTCTTCGAACTCTTCGTGGAACTGGAACTCTGGAAACGCTACGTCGCCACCCTGCCGCGGGATCGCGACGACGAAGACGAATAGCACGTCTCGGGTCACCTACCCGGATGACTCTCGGCCTTTTTACGTGCCAGCGGTGAGCGGCACTGGCAGGCTGGCTTCATGCTACTAACCGCCGCCGAACTCGAGAGCCTCGTCAATGCCCGTAGCCGCACGCCGCATGACCTGTTGGGGATGCACCCGCTGGGCGATGGCTCGGGCGTGGTCGTCCGCGCCTACCTGGCCAACGCCGCGACGGTCGAGGTCGTCCCGGTGCACGAGCCGGCGATGCCCAAGATTGAACTCCAGCGTCTGCACGAGTCCGGGCTTTACGAGGGCGTCTCAAAGCAGGCCGACCGCGTCTTCGCCTACGACCTGGTGGTCACGGATTACCAGGGCAACCGCCGCCAGACCCGCGACGCCTACTCCTTTCTGCCCACGCTCGGCGAGCAGGACCTGTTTCTCTTCGGCCAGGGCAACGAGCGCCGGCTTTACGACAAGCTCGGCGCGCAGGTCCGCGAGATCGACGGCGTGGCCGGTGTGAGCTTCGCCGTTTGGGCGCCGAACGCGCAACGGGTGAGCGTGGTGGGCGCGTTCAACGACTGGGACGGTCGCTACCACCCGATGCGCCTGCTCGGCCCTTCCGGCGTGTGGGAGATTTTCGTCCCCGGCCTGGGCGCCGGCACGCTCTACCAATTCGAGGTCCTGGACTGTCACGGCAACCCGGTCCTGCACGCCGATCCGTTCGGGTTCCTCTGCGAAATCCCGCCCAAACAAGCCTCGGTGGTGTGGGACAACCGCAAGTTCCAGTGGACCGACGACGACTGGCTCAAGCGCCGGCGCGAGGCGAATCCGTTCCGCTCGCCGATCAGCATCTACGAAGTCCACGTCGGCTCCTGGCGGAAGAAATCGGCGTTCGAGTCGTTCAGCTACCGCGAACTGGCCGGGCCGCTGGTCGAGTACGTGCGCCAGATGGGCTTCACGCACGTCGAATTCCTGCCGGTGGCGGAGCACGCGTTCTATCCGAGTTGGGGCTATCAGGTCACGGGTTTCTACGCGCCCACCAGCCGGTTCGGGACGCCGGACGATTTCCAGTTCCTCGTCAACGCGCTCCACGAAGCGGGCATCGGGGTGATCGTGGACTGGGTGCCGGCCCACTTCCCGCGCGACGCCTGGTCGCTGGCGAAATTCGATGGCACGGCGCTTTACGAGCACGAAGACCCGCGCAAAGGCGCCCACCAGGATTGGGGCACGCTGATCTTCAACTACGGCCGGCACGAAGTCCGTAATTTTCTGACCGCGAACGCGCTGTTCTGGTGCGAGCGATTCCACATCGACGGCCTGCGCGTCGATGCCGTCGCCTCAATGCTCTACCTCGATTATTCGCGCAAGGAAGGCGAGTGGATTCCGAACCAGTACGGCGGTCGCGAGAATTTGGAAGCCATCGCGTTCCTGCGCGAATTCAACCACCTCGTCCACACCGAGCATCCGGGCGTGCTGACCATCGCCGAGGAAAGCACCGCCTGGCCGCAGGTCACGCGCCCACCGTATCTGGGCGGGCTGGGCTTCAGCTTGAAATGGAACATGGGCTGGATGCACGACACCCTGGGCTACTTCAAGCGCGACCCGATCCACCGCAAGTTCCACCAGAACGACCTCACGTTCGCGATGCTTTACCACCACAACGAGAACTTCGTCCTGCCGCTCTCGCACGACGAAGTCGTCCACGGCAAGGGCACGCTCCGCAGCCGGATGCCCGGCGACGACTGGCAGGGCTTCGCCAACCTCCGAGCCTTGTTCGCCTATCAGTGGCTCTTTCCGGGCAAGAAGCTTCTGTTCATGGGCGGCGAACTGGGGCAGCGCGCCGAGTGGAACGAAAATGGCGAACTTGACTGGTGGCTCCTCAACGCCGGGCCGTACCATGTCGGCACCCAGCGGTTCCTCCAGGACCTGAACCGGCTTTATCGCGAGACGCCAGCGTTGTGGGAAGGCGACTACGAGCACTTGGGCTTCCAGTGGATCGACTGCGCGGATCACGAGCACTCGGTGTTGTCCTTCGTGCGGCGTCCGCTCAGCCCCGGCCCGGAAGTGGTGGTGGTCCTCAATCTCACGCCCGTCGCTCGCTACGGCTATCGCGTCGGCCTGCCGCGCGGCGGCTTCTGGCAGGAAGTGCTCAACAGCGACGCTACCGTCTATGGCGGCAGCGGCGTGGGCAACTTGGGTGGCGTCACCGCGGAGGATTACCAGGCCCACAACCAGCCGTTCTCCGCGCCACTCACCCTGCCGCCTTTGGGTGTCGTCGCGTTTCGCAGCGAAGGCTGACGCCGCCCATTTCTGCCATGCGAGTGCGCGTGCTCATCAGGCTGGTCGTTGTCAGCTTGCTGCTTGCGGCGGCAATTGGTCTGGCGTGGTGGGTTGGCGCCGAAATTCGCGCCGCGCCCAGCCGGCGCGTCACCTTGGCCAGCGGTGTCCAGATCGGCGTGCTGGGCGTGACGTATGGTACCAACCACGTCCAGCCCGGCTTCGGCCGATTGCTGCCCGACGGGCTGCGCGCTTTGCTGGCCCGCCTGCTGGGCCGACCGGGTGCCGGCAGCTACCGCTTTACGACCAGCCAGCCCGAGTTGGTTGTCTGGCTCGCGCACAATTCCACGAATAGCGCGGTGCCGCCGAGTTCCGTTCGTGTCGGGCTCGCGGACGAGAGCGGTTTTTTATCCGGCGATTACGTGGACTTCACGACGTTCTTCAACGGAAGTTCGGGGACGCCGCGCCGCTTCGAAGTCTGGCCCCGCTGTTCGCGCGAACTTCGGATTCGCTTGTTCGAGCAAGGACCGAGTTTCACCTACCACCGCGTCGGCGAGGTGCGCTGCCCGAACCCGGCCCGAAGCACCGCGCCGGCCTGGGTCGCTGAGTCGCTGCCGGCCCGTCGCACGAACGGTACCTTGGTTTGCACGCTGTCGGCCGTGCTGGCGGGTGTAGGCATGAACACGACGACTTCCGCGCAGGCCGATGGCACCACGCACACGACCTTCAGCCCACCGCAAGCGGACGGCGACAACCACGCGGCGCTGCGGTTGGCGTTCACCGACTCAGCTTTCCCCAGCAACGACTGGGAAATCGCGGCGATCCAGGTTGCGGATGCCACGGGTAACTCTGCGCGGAACTCCTCGCTCAGTTCCAGTTTTGGGTCGGGTCCGGAACGGAATTACCAGTTCAGGCCGAGCCTCTGGCCGTTGGAACCTTGGCGAATCGAGTTCCGGGCTGCGCGCCGGCCGGGCTCAAGCTTCGCCGCCGAGGAAGTCGCGGGGTTCACGAACGTCCCGTTGCCGGCCATCGGCTTCACCAATCGCTACACCGAGTCCGCGCTGGTGGGCACCACCAAGGTGAGCGTGACCGAGTTCAGCCGGCGGGAGCCGCTGCCGGACGACGCGCGCGGCTGGAGCAGCGGCGGCCTGTCGCAGTTGAAACTCACCGTGGCCAACTTGCCGGCAGACGCCAGGTTCACGCTGGTTCGCGCAACCGACGATGCTGGCCGGAGGCTTGAAGTACCGTCGTCCGGCTGGTCGCAGTCCGAGCCGTACGAGGCGACGTTCTCTTTTCTGCGTGTCCCGGCCGATGCACGGGCGTTGAACCTCACCTTCGCCGTCCACGCCACGCGCCGCTTCACTTTCGTCGTGCAACCGGCGCTCGCCACGACCAACGATTTCACGCCATCCAACCTTTGAGGTGCCCCGTGCCGTCAAGCTCCCATCTTTTCGCCTGCCCCGGAACCGCCTTCCTGCCCCACCGGCTCTGCCTCGCGAGCTTGCTGTTGGCCGCCACTACGCTTTTCGGTGCGCCCGCGGATTACTTCGCAATCCAAGTCCTTGATGACGCCACCGGCCGTGGCGTGCCGCTGGTCGAATTGCGCACCGTCAACAAGATCGCGTGGTGGACCGACAGCAACGGCATCGTCGCGTTCGACGAACCGGGTTTGATGGATCGCGAAGTCTATTTCCACGTCGGCAGCCCCGGCTACGAAATGCCCGCGGATGGCTTCGGCTATCGCGGCGTGCGGCTGCGTCCCGTGGCGGGTGGCAGCGCGGTGATTCGCCTCCACCGGCTCAACATTGCCGAACGGCTTTACCGCGTCACCGGCCAGGGCATCTACGCCGACAGCATCCGCGTCGGGCATCCGGTGCCATTGAAACAGCCAACGCTCAACGGCCAGGTGATGGGCCAGGACACCGTGATCGCCACGCCGTATCGCGGGAAGATCTACTGGTTTTGGGGCGACACCGACCGACCATCCTATCCACTCGGGAACTTCCACGCCTCGGGCGCCACCTCGGAACGGCCCGGCCACGGCGGTCTGGATCCGGCGGTCGGCGTGGACCTGACTTATTTCGTGGACGACACCGGCTTCGCGAAAGCGATGTGCCCGCAGCCAGCCGAAGGCCTGCACTGGATCGAAAGCCTGTTCACGGTCCCGGACGAACAAGGCGGCGAGCGCCTCGTGGCCCGCATGGCGAACATGCGCGACCTGGGCTACGCGCACGATTACCACCTGATGGTCTTCAACGACGAGCGCGCGTGTTTCGAGTCGGTCCAGCGCTGGGACGTTCACGAAGGCCACGGCTCGTCCCACCCGTTTCTCGCCCGCGTGGACGGCCGGCTCTTCTACTACCTGTTCCCCGATTTCCGCGTGCCCGCCGATCTGAAAAGCCTCGCCGACCTGAGCCGCTACGAGGCTTTCACCTGCCTGGCCGGCGACGGCAAATGGCACGGGACTGACACGACTCTGAGCCGCGATGAAAGCGGCCAGCTCCGCTACGCCTGGCGGGCCGGGGCCGACCGCGTCCACGCCGGCCGCGTCGCAGACCTGGTCAAAGCCAGGAAGCTCAAACGCGAGGAAACCTGGTGCGCCTTGCGCGATTTCGAGAGCGGCGCGGAGCTTAAGCGCGGACTTGAGTCGGTGGCGTGGAACGCCTTTCGGCGGCGGTGGATTGCCTTCTTCGCGGACCGGCCGGGCGAGGCTTGGTTCGCCGAAGCGGACACGCCACTCGGGCCGTGGGGCTATGGCCGGCGCATCGTCACGCACGGCGAGTACAACTTCTACAACCTGGCGCACCACCCGTTTTTCGATCAGGACGGCGGCCGGCTCGTCTATTTCGAGGGCACGTACACGGCCACGTTTTCCGGCGCCCGCAGCCTCACGCCACGCTACGACTACAACCAGCTCATGTACCGCCTGGCGTTGGACGATCCGCGGCTGACGCTGCCCGTGGCCGTCTATCGCGTGGGCCCGGCCAGCGGAGCGCCTCACCTTTGGCAACGCGACCAAGTGGAGGCTGCGAAGGCTTGGGCCCAGATCGACGAGGTCGCCTGGTTTGCCCTGCCGTCGCAAGCCACAAGCACGAACACAGTGAGCGTCTATGCCGTGGATGAAGCGACGACTGTGCTTTCGACCACTCCGCCTCGACCGGACGCGCGCCCGCTGTTCGTCGGCCTGCCGCTGAGCGAGCCGGAACGCGCCCAGGATGCTTCAGGTAAAGAACCAACCTCGGCGCCCGAGCGCCGCTCCCCTGCCCTGCGGGTGCTCCGCGAGTATCATCGCGCCAATGACGACGCGCGGTGGTACTCGATCGCGTCTGCACCGCCTGCCGGCTGGCAGCCGGAAAGTCGGCCGCTGTGCCACGTTTGGGCAGTGCCCGGCACCGTGCTGGCGCTGGACTGGAAGGCTCAGTCCCAGCCGGCGGCGAGATGACGTTGGTCACGGCCCCGCAGCGGCTGGTTAAGCCGGCTGCAAGCCGGCGCGCCGGTACGGCAACTCCCTCGAGCCCGGCCATTCCAGCCGGGGAGGATCAGAGGCTCGGCGTGCGAATAAGGAACCCAGGAAAGCCGGAAACCCCCGTCTCCAGTTCCTGAGTTCCTGCATTCCTTATTGGACCTCTGCGTTTCGGCGACTCCGTGGCCGTTCCATGTTGGGGGAACCGGGGGTTCGCCTTGCGCCTACGCGTGAACGTTGGTTTCCCACTCCAGACCCGGTTCGTTCCGCAGGTCATCCTCGCCTTCG
>JAKCAB010000015.1 GCA_021839785.1 bacterium
CTGAGCATCCCCGGCTATCTGGGCATGGAGACGCCCGATCAGCCGGCACTGAAGACCTTCTTCGGCTACCTGTCCTTGGCGTTGGTGCTGCCGGTGCTGGTGTTCAGCGCGTCGGATTACTGGCGCGCCGCGTGGCTGGCCTGGCGACGCCGCGTGCTTACCATCGAGCTGCCGATCGCGCTGGGCCTGGTGGCGCTGTTCGGCCAAAGCGCGTTCGAAGTCGTGTCCGGCCGGGGGCCGGGTTATGTCGATTCGCTCACCGGCCTGATCTTTTTCCTGCTATGCGGAAAACTTTTTCAGCACAAAACCTACGACCGGCTGACGTTCGACCGCGACTACAAATCGTTCTTTCCGCTCGCCGTGGTGCGCCGGACGGCCGTCGGCGAAGAGACCGTGCCGCTGGCGCGGGTCGCGGTGGGCGACCGGCTGGTGCTGCGGAATCGGGAGTTGATCCCCGCCGACGCGCGGCTCACGGCCGGCCGGGGAATGATCGACTACAGCTTCGTGACCGGCGAAGCGGAGCCGGCGCCCAAAGCGGTCGGCGATTACCTCTACGCCGGCGGGCAGCAAGTCGGTGGCGCGATCGAGATCGAGGTGGTGAAGCCGGTTTCGCAGAGCTACCTGACCGCGCTTTGGGGCCACGAAGCGTTCGCCAAAGAACGCACCGACACGTTGGACAACTTGACCAACCGCTTCAGCCGGAGGTTCACGATCAGCGTGGTGGTCATCGCGGCGCTCGCGGCCACGTTCTGGGGGCTGGCCGGCGACCCGGCCCGCGCCGTCAAGGCCTTCGTCTCGGTGCTGATCGTGGCTTGCCCGTGCGCGCTGGCGCTGGCGGCGCCGTTCGCCCTGGGCACGGCGCAGCGGTTGCTGGCACGGCGTCACGTGTTCCTCAAGAACCCGCACGTCCTCGAAACGCTGGCCAAGATCGACACGGTGGTGTTCGACAAGACCGGCACGCTCACCACCTCGGGTACCGCCGAAATTCAATTCGCCGGCCCGCCGTTGAGCGCCGCGGAACAGGCGGCCGTGGCGGCGGTCGCGCGGCATTCCACGCACCCGTACGCCACGCGGATCGGCACCTTCCTGGCGGCGGACGAAACGGCGCCGACCGTGCCAACCGAGGCCTTCCGTGAAACACCCGGCAACGGCATCGAAGCACGCGTGGATGGCCGGGAAGTCTGGCTCGGCTCCGCCGCCTGGCTGGCCTCGCGCGGCGTGACAGTGCCGGCCAGTTCGGCTGGCGGCGGCTCGCAAGTCCACCTGGCGCTGGATCGCGTTTACCGCGGCGGGTTCGGCCTGAGCAGCGCGTTGCGGCCGGAGACCGGAGCCATGCTTGCGCAACTCGCCGTGCGCCACGACCTCGCGCTGTTGAGCGGCGACAGCGAGAAGGAACGCGACCGGTTCCGGGCCTTGTTTCCGCCAGGCGCGCACCTGCACTTCAACCAAAGTCCGTTGAGCAAGCTGAGTTTCATTCGCGACCTCCAGCAGGCGGGCCGGAGGGTGATGATGGTGGGCGACGGTTTGAATGACGCCGGCGCGCTGCGTCAAGGCGACGTGGGTGCGGCGGTGGTGGAGCGGGTGGGCGTGTTTTCGCCGGCCAGCGACGTGATCCTGGAGGCCGGCATGGTCCCGCGCCTCCACGCCCTCTTGAAATTCGCCCGGCGGGCGGTCAGGGTGGTGGGGTTGAGCTTCGTGGTTTCGAGCCTTTACAACGCGGTGGGCATCAGCCTGGCAGCCAGTGGCGTTTTGTCGCCGCTGATCTGCGCGATTCTGATGCCGGTGAGTTCGATCACGGTTGTGGCGTTCGCCTGCGGCGCCACCACCTGGGCGGCAAAACGGGGAGGAGTGTTGACGGAATGAGGCAGCCGGTCCGGTTGGAGGATTCAATTCACGACGAGGGGAGTTTCCCCCGGTCACTGGCCGGGGGCACGCGGCGCGCCCGCGCCTTGCCCATCGTCCGCGTCGTCACGGAGCGCCGGAAGGCGGGTTCAATCAACCCGGAACCGGAAAACCAAGGACAACCTGCGGGTAGCCAGGCGGGGGCGACGCCAGGAACCTCAGAAAACGGCGTCGTTCATCCCGAGGTGGACGCGTGGATGCAGTTGACGGCCTCCACGACCGTGCGCGAGCAGCAAATCGCGTTCGCCTGTGCCACGGGCGTCCCCTTGACCCTGGTGCCGGCGAGCACCACCACCGGCGCGCCAGCCGACGGCGCGTTTTGCGTCAAGGGGTGCCTGGGCGGCGCCAGCGGGAACCTTTGCTCGCGCAAGCTGTTGCAGGCGGAGCAGCGCGCGGTGGAAAAGCGCGGGCCGATCCAACATGCCTGTCCTTCCGGCCTGTTGAAGATTCTGATGCCGGTGTTCATCGGCGGACGCCACGCGGGCAATTTGCTGGCCGGACCGTTTTCGCTGCACGCGCCGGACGGCACCCGGCTGGCGGAACTGGTGCAAAGGCTGGAAAGGCATGGGCTGCGCAACCGCGTCCGCGAGCTGCGCACGACCTGGCACTACAGCCCGCTGATTTCCGCGGAGAAATGCCGCGCCGCCGCCACGCTGCTGGGCATGTTCGCCAACTACCTCGAGGAGTTCGGCAAACGGACGTTGCAGGCGGAAGTGCCGGCGCGTTCGCCGTTGCTACAGAAAATCGAAGCCTTTCTCGCCGAGTGCCAGGACCAGCGGGTGACGTTGAAGGACGTGGCGGCGCGGGTGAACCTGAGTCCCTGCCATTTTTGCGCGG
>JAKCAB010000772.1 GCA_021839785.1 bacterium
TAGTATGGGGTGCGGCGTAGCGTTTGAGCTTGGGCGCTTTGATGGGGCCTTTGGTCTCGACAATTGTGGGGAGCGGCACGGCGGGCGGACCGGGGTCAGCGGCCGGGTGTTCATGCGTCACACCGACTTCGTGGGCGCACAACGCGGCGGCGCCGGTCGCGAAGGCGGCGCCGAGGCCGAGCCAAAAGGAGGATCGCAGGGTTGTCATCGTTCTTGATCGTCTCATCGTTTCCAGGCCCGCGCGCCGGCGCCGACTCGGGCGTCTCCCCGGCGGCGCGGACTTGAGTGCGGCGCAGCGTTCCGCAACCGCCGGCGAGTTGCAATGCTTATTTCGTCGGTGAGGCCAAGGCATTCTGGACAGTCGCTCGCTTAGGTTCCGGACCCGTCCAAGCGCGGTTGTTCCCCGCAGGTTGTGTCTGCCGTTTACGGCGTTCTCAGGCTGCGATTAGACTCGGCCCGTGCCAACGCTCCTTCGCTCGTTCGCCCGCCTGGCCGCCTGGCTGTGCCTGGGCGGGTTGCTGAACGCGCCCGCCCGCGCCCAAGCTTCTCCGCCGCTCTTCGCCCAAACCAACCTGGTGGCCTGGTGCATCGTGCCTTTCGATGCGAAGCACCGCGGGCCGGAGGAACGCGCGCAAATGCTGGACCGACTCGGCCTGCGCCGCCTCGCCTACGACTGGCGCGCCGAGCACGTGCCGACCTTCGACGCCGAAGTCGAGGCGATGCAACGCCACGGCATCGAGCTCGTCGCGTGGTGGTTTCCTCCCACCCTCGATCAGGATGCGAAGACGATCCTCGCCGTGATCGCGCGACACGGCATTCATCCGCAACTTTGGGTCACCGGTGGTGGCGAACCGACGAAAGGCGAAACGGAGCGGCGGGCGCGCATCGAGGCCGAGGCGGCGCGAGTCAAGCCCATCGCCGAAGCCGCGGCGCGGCTGGACTGCCAGGTCGCGTTATACAACCACGGCGGCTGGTTCGGCGATCCGGACAACCAGCTTGCCGTCCTCGACCGCCTTCGCGGCCAAGGCGTCACCAACGTCGGCCTCGTCTATAACTTCCATCACGGCCACGCGGACTTGCCGCGGTTTCCTGAGCTGTGGCGGCGGATGCAGCCGCACCTGCTGGCGGTGAATCTCAACGGCATGGTCGAAAACGGCGACCAGCACGGCCTGATGGCGCTGAGCCTCGGCGCCGGCGATCGCGAACTGGGAATGCTGCGGGTGATCCGCGCCAGCGGCTGGCAAGGGTTGGTCGGGATTCTCGATCATCGGCCGGAAACCGATTCCGAGGAAACGCTGCGCGAAAACCTGCGCGGACTGGACTGGCTGCGGAAAGAACTCACAGAACCTGGCTCCGGCGGTCCGCGTCCGTTTCGGTTGCCGGCGGTTACGAATGAAGCGATGCCGACTTCCGCGGCGGCTGGCCAGCCCTCGCTTTCGGCCGCGTTCGGCCGCGCGCTGGCGGGTGGCTTGGTCGTACCGGGCAAGGCCGAATACCGCGCGTTGCCGATCACCGTCGAGTGCTTCGCGCGGCTGCGCAGCCGGCAAGCCTTCAACATCCTTGTCGCCAGCGACCCGAAGGCGTCGGCCGAGCACTGGGCGCTTTATTCGTACGCGGGCAACGGCGTGTTCAGCGCCTACCTGCCGGGCCGCGGCGGCGAGTTCAAATCCGCGGTGAACATCGGCGACGACCGCTGGCATCACGTCGCGGCGATCTTGGAACGCGACCGTGTCCGGCTGTTTGTGGACGGCAAGCCCGCACTCGATGCACCG
Organism: bacterium; assembly: GCA_021839785.1. The sequence continues at coordinate 1,773 of JAKCAB010000772.1, forward strand.
GCAAGGTCGCTTTTTGGCGCGCCGGTTCCGGGCGATCTTGCCTTTGGCCGGCTGGTCGAAGGCGGCATCGGTTGCGACGGACTGGTGGACGAGGTGCGGATTCGCCGCGGCACGCAGCCTGTTGGCGAGGCGCCCTCAGCGCCCTTCCAACAAGCCGACACCGATACGATCGGGCTTTGGCATTTCGACGAACTCGCGGCGGTCCAATCCGCTCCGGTGACGACGCACGATTACTGGGCCGTGGAAGACGCTGCCGCGCGGGCGGCCTTGCCGGAGTTTCAGATCATCCCGGCCGCGAAGCCGGAGGAACTCACCCCCGCGAACGGTTTCCCCAAACGCACGACTTACCTCACCTGGCACCGTTCGCACGGCGACAACGGCGGCACGCGGTACTCCGCCTTGGACCAGATCAATCGCCAGAACGTGACCAACCTCCAAGTTGCCTGGACTTACCACTCGCGCGACGCGAGCAACAACATCCAGGGCAATCCCATCATCGTGAACGGCGCGATGTTTGCGCCCACGCCCGGCAAACACCTCGTTGCCGTCAACGCCGCGACGGGCGCCGAGCTTTGGCGGTTCAAGCCGGCGGGCCGGCCGGCGTTTCGCGGCTTGATCTATTGGCCGGGTGATGCGGGTGCGGCCGAGCGCGTCCTGTTTTGCGCGGGGCAATTCCTGTATGCGTTGAACCCGAAGAACGGTCAGCCGGTCGCTGGTTTTGGCGAAGACGGCAAGACGGTTTTGCCGGGCGTCGCCCAAGGCGATTTCGGCGCCGCCACGGCCGCGCCGGCCATCTTCGAGCGCATCATTGTGGTGCCAGGATTCGAGAAGGACGTGTGGGGCTTCGAGGTGGTGACCGGCCGGCACATGTGGACCTTTCACACCGTTCCGCACCCTGGCGAGTTCGGGTACGACACTTGGGACCGGCCGGAAACTTACGGCGCAAATTGTTG
>JAKCAB010000619.1 GCA_021839785.1 bacterium
CTTCCCGCGGGTCCACGCGCATCGTGCCGGGCCGGGCGGGATGCGGGCCGAGCTTGGCCTCGACGCGAAAGGTCGCCTCCGCCGGAGAACCCTGGACGAGCGCGATGTAAATCCGCGCCGTCCGCTCCGAGCCGAACTGGTTCGCAAGCTGAACCAGCGCGGCCTTGTTCTTGGCGAGCAGCAGGACGCCGCCGATTTCCGCATCGAGCCGGCGCGGGTTGGCGAGATACCTCAACTGCCGGCTCGCCGCCCACGGCGCCCCGCCAACGATGCCGTCGTGGAGCAGGCGCATCAGGCTGGGCCGGTCCGGCTCCTCGGGGTCGGGCGAAGTCGGCAGGCCGGCGGGTTTGTCGAGGGCCAGCAGGTCGGCGTCCTCGAACAAAACTTCGAGTTCCCAGAACTCGCGCGTGGCGCGGGAAGAAATTTTGATCGCTGCGGTCACGAAATCCTCGTCTCCGACGGTGCGGTCAGGAGGTCCGCCAAGTTGGCCCGCCAAAGCGGCACTCAGCCGCCGGCGTTACTGGGATTCACCGTTCGCGGAGGGCATGTCGATCCCGGTCAGTTCGATCTGGTGCTGGAACCAATCGTTGAAGGTCGAGAATTCCCCCTGCTCGCGCAGTTCGGCCAGATAGCCGGGCAGCGCGTCCTTGAGCTCGGAATCTTTCACCGCCTCCCGGGCCTTGAGATAGAGCACGAACCCACCGTCCGCCGTCGGAACCAAAGCGCTGGCCTTGCCTGTCTCCACGTTTTTCGCCACGTACTTTGCCTGCTCAATATTGATGCGGCGATCCCAATCCGGCAGGTTGCGCGAGGCGCCGCTGAATTGGGGCAGGGGGATCGGGGTGACTTTCGCCTCGGCGCAAGCGTCGGCGAAGGTCTTGCCTTGGGCGAGCAGATTGGTCAGCGAGGTCACGAAGTTGGTACCGGCCTCGCGGGCCAGCAGTTGGGCCTGGTCGCGTTTGAAGTCGCTGGTGACGCGCTCGCGCACGGCCTCCAACGGCGGCACCTCGCTGGGGATGCGGCCCTTCAAGGCGAGGATGTAAACCGCGTCCTCGCCCACCACCCCCGACGAGATGGGCCGTTCCTCCGAGAGTCCAAAGGCGGCACGCGTGAAAGCCTGGCGCTGGCTGATCTCGCGCGGGCCTTCGATTTCTGAGAACGGCGCGGTCGTGTTCAGCGGAATGCCGTTGGTGGCCGCCAACGTGGCCAGATTCTCCGCCTTCACGGGTTTCAGCTTTTCGAGTTCGGTGCCGAATTTCGCCGCGGCGCGGCGGGCCGCCAGCAGCTCCTGTTCTTCCACGGTTTGCTGGCGGATCTTGGCTTTGGCCACCTCGGGCGTCATGACCTGGCCGTTCGTGTCCACGAACCGGTTCGCACCCGCCTTGAGGTAAAGGGCGTCGATCTCGGCGGTGAGGTTCGTGCGCTTCGCGAGGAATTCGTCCGCCTGAGCGGTGTAGTTCGTGAAATTGAAACGGATATACTGGACCTGCACCTTCTCCGGCACGCGGTAGAACTGCTGGCGGTTGGTGTAGAAACGCGCGAGCTGATCCGGGTCCACCTGCACCGAAGCGAGGAAATTGGAGGCGGAGAACACAACGGCCTCCGTGTCGAGGCGCTCGTTCAAGCGGCGGTACTGGGCCGCGGCTTCGCGCGGGGTGATCGGCTCACCCGCCAGCCCCACGACCGCGATGAGATGCGAGATGCCCACCTCGTGGCGGATGAAATCCACCAGGCTGCTCTCGGTCAATCCGTGCCGGGCCAGTTGCGACACCAACTCCAGGTACATGGCGCGGGCGGAGTTGGGTTGGGAGTTGTTGCTGAAGTTGTCTTCGATCCACCGGGCCACCATGGCATCGCTGACGCGAACGCCCAGTTTGTTCATGCGATCGATCAGCACGAGGCGCTGCCGGGCCTGCAGATCGAGCTGCTGGCTCGTTCGCCGGGCGTCGCCGCGGTCAGGCCAGGAGCCGGAGCGGAGAAATTGCTGGATCTGCGCCTCGTTGTAGGCCGCCAGATACATCTTCGCCGTAATGGCATGCCCGTTCATCGTGCCAAACTGCGACTGGATTCGGCCGCCGCCGCTGTGGGTGGCGCCAGGCGTGAAAAAGATCACGAAGCTGACGATCGTGGCGGCGATGATTAATCCCCAAAGCCAGGTCTGGTGCTTCCGAATGGTTGCAAACATAGCGATAAAACGAGCCGCGAAGCTAGCGCCCGCCGCCGAACAGGGTCAAACGCAAAAGACGGGCTGAAAAGACGGAACCCAAAGGCCCGAACCGGCGGTGCCAGCCCAAGCCAACGGTCAGTGTCCCGCGTCCCTGCCCACTAGGCCGGCTTGGGACGGATACCGCCGGTTCGGGGCCGCGGCAGGGGAACAAACGCAAACGAGGGCCGGTGGACCGACCCTCGTTTCCGAAAACGGCGATGACCGGATTATTGGGTGTTGCCGCCGCCCTGGCCACCGCGGTTTCGCCCCCGGTTCTGTCTCTGCTCCGCCAGCATCTTCTGGTACTTCTCGTACTGATCCTTCGTCAGGATTTCCTTCATCTTCTTGGTGTTCTCCTCGCGGATCTTGGTCATCTCGGCGCGGCGTTCCGCCTGCGACAGCGACGTGTCCTGGCGGAGTTTCTGCATCTTCGCCAGCTGAGCTTTCGAGGTCTCTTCGATCTTCTTTTTCTGTTCGTCCGTCAGCTTGAGTTTCTCGGCCATCTTCTTCATGAACTCC
>JAKCAB010000373.1 GCA_021839785.1 bacterium
CGCGAAGCGAATCGAATTGCTGAACGCTTCGAGCCGGAAAGTCGTCATCACATTTTCGAGCGATCCGGACATCAGTGTGGTGGAAGAGGTTTCACCGCGAACGCTGAGGAGAATCGTCGCCATTGAAATCAAAGGTGGCAGCGACAAGTCGAACATTTGGAACCGTCTGGGAGAAGCAGAGAAGAGCCACCAGACCGCCAAGCGGCAGGGCTTCGTCGAGTTCTGGACCATATACAACGTTCTCAATCTGGATCTCAGGAAGGCACGCGAAAAGTCGCCAACCACCCTCCGTTTCTTCAGTCTGCCCGAGTTGCTCACGCCGAATTCAAAAGCATTCAAAGATTTCCGCGACCAGCTTGTGTCACTGGTTGGGATCCGGACAACCGGGACGTAGTCCGCCGGCGTACTTTGGGCGTTGGACTTCAATCGTTTTGCGCCAGATGTATACGGATGCGGGTACAGAGGCGTTAGCCAGCATTGGCCTGCCGGCGGGCGACGCATCGAACGGTCGCCCTCGCCCTGCTGGTGCTGGTGAGCGCGGTGCTGCTCCTGACTTACGGCAACTATCTCGGCGACCTCGCCGCCAAATGAAAGGCAACGCGTGAAACGCTACGGAATGGTCATCGGCCTCAACGCCGACAAACTCGACGAATACAAGCAACTCCACGCCGCCGTCTGGCCGGACGTGTTGAAGATGATCAAGCAGTGCCAGATCCAGAACTACTCGATCTACCTTCGCCAACTCGACGACGGCCGGCACTACCTCTTCAGCTACTTCGAATACACCGGCGGCGACTTCGCCGCCGACATGGCGAAGATGGCCGCCGACCCGACCACGCAGCGCTGGTGGTCGTTCTGCATTCCTTGCCAGAAGCCGCTGGAAAACCGCGCCGCGGGCGAGTGGTGGGCGAACATGGAAGAAGTCTTTCACTGCGATTGAATCCGGCGGGCTGCGCCAGGCCCGCGGTGCGCTGGCGTGGTTTTCCTCACCCGGCCGAACCAACTTCGGAGTCGCACGCGGATCTCGCGCGGTGCGGGTGGACATAGTAGCTTCGCCGCCATGCATACCCCCGTTCGCTCACCGCTTCGTGCGCTGGTTCGCCTGCGAGGTTGGTCAGTCCGCGACCGGCTGATCGTAGTGCTTGTGGGTGGCGCCCTCACGTGCCTGGGCGGTCACGCTTCAGCCGCCGAGAGCGCGACGCCCGCCCCCCTGACCGGTACCCAACCCCTGACCGCCTCCGGCGACCTCGCTGCCGAGATGGTCGGCGGCATCGACCGCTACCTGGACCGCGAACTGGCGGCCTTGCCGGCCAGGCGCGCGGAAGCGTGGCGTCGCACGGCCGAGGCGTTGCGAGTTCGTGTCGAAGCCAGGGAGGGCAACTCAGCGGACGCGCTGCTTGATTGGCTTTTCGCGTCAGCCAAAACGAACCGCGCGCGGCTGCGCGAAATTCTCGGTGTTGTGGACGCGCGCGAGCCGGTGCAAATGCGTTTCGTCGCGAACGTCACGCCGGCTTCCGACCTTTCCGCGAATCCAGCGGAAGTCGGCCGCGGTCCCGGCTACCGCATCTACGCTGTTGCCTGGACCGTGTTTCGCGGCGTCGAGGGCGAAGGCTTGCTGCTCATGCCCGACGGCCAGCCGAAGGCGGATGTCATTGCCATCCCGGATTGCGACTGGACGCCCGAGCAACTGGCCGGCCTTCAGCCCGGCGTCCCGGACAAATGGCAATTCGCGCGACGGCTGGCCGAGTACGGTTGTCGCGTGATCGTGCCGGCGCTGAACGGCCGCGCCGGGAGCAGTGCGGGAAGTCCCGGCGGGCCGACGGTTCAGCATGGTCCGCGGGAGACGCTCTGGCGGGCCAGTTACGAAATGGGGCGAACGCCCGCCGGTTACGAAGTCCAAAAGGTGTTGGCCGCCGCCGATTGGCTGGTAGCCACGCGTCAGGGGCTCGCGGAACCAGACGACCTCAAGGCCTGGTTCAAGCTGCGTTCGACCGCACCCAAAGGGCTGCAGAGTCTGGGCGTGGTCGGCTACGGCGAAGGTGGCATGATCGCTTTCTACACCGCCGCACTTGACCCGCGCATCCGCTCCAGCGCGGTGTCCGGCTACTTCGGACCCCGCGAGCGGCTTTGGGAGGAGCCGATTTATCGCAACGTGTGGTCGTTGGTGCGCGACTTCGGCGACGCGGAGATCGCGCGCCTGATCGTGCCGCGCGGACTGTGGGTGGAGTTCGGGAAGTACCCCGAAGTCGTGCATACGGACGCGAACGGCGGGGCGCCGGGCCGGCTTTGGCAGCCGACGTTCGACGAAGTTTATAACGAGACCGAGCGCGGACGCTTGGGCGACACGCCGCCGAGTTTCATCAACGCTGGCGCCGGCGCCATCGGCGAATGGGCTACGCTGGTTCGTTTCTGCCGGGAATTGCAGCCACACGGAGACGGACTTGACCAGCGCCTCGGTGAACCACCGCACGAGACCGGGCCACTCCCGGACGCCGTCGCCCGCGAGCGGCGCCAGTACGCGCAAATCCTCGAAGACACCCAGCATCTCATGCGCGAGTCGGAATACACGCGCCGCGCGTTTTGGAAGCAAGCCGACTTGAGCAGCGCCGCGGCGTTCACCAACAGCGTCGTTTCGTATCGCGACTACTTCCGCCGCGAGGTCGTCGGTGAAATCCCGCACGCGTCGCTCCCGCCGAATCCGCGCAGCCGCCTGCTTTA
>JAKCAB010000836.1 GCA_021839785.1 bacterium
GGCGTTCGGACGAGGCCCATGACACGCCAGTTGGCCGCCCGTGGCAGGTCTGCGGGCCATTGGAGCCGCGCCCGCACGGTGTAGCTCGTGCCGCCGACCGTCACGGTCGTCGTATTGCCGGGAAGGATTTCAACGTCGTCCAACAGGTGGGTGGTCCATACTTTCCCCTCAACTTCGGCAAGCGAACCCGACACTTCAACTCCGCGCACCAGTTGGTGCCAGCCTGGCGGAACCTGCGGAAAAGCGAAATGCCCGTCCCTGTCCGTGGTTACCTGGTAAGCGCTAGGGTCCAACTCGACCATGTGGAGGTCTTCAAGTCCGTACCGCAATCGAAGTACTTGCCCGGCCGTCGGCTGCCCGCGGGATAAGTAGGTGCCTTCCAAACGTCCCCAAGCCTGGAGCCGGATGATCGGCTCGGCCGCCAGGACGGCGGGGGTCGTTTCGGCAAAACCTCCAGGGTGAGCGGCGATGACGCGGGCGACGGCGTCGTCAGGCGGCAAGCGGAACTGTCCCTGGCCATCGGTAGTCAGCAAGCTGCCGACATATTGCAGGTTTATGTGCGAAAGCCCGCCGGAAATCAACACCAGCCCGGCGCCGGGCGATACCAGGCCAATGTCCGCGTCGGCCGCCGGCTGCCCGTCCGGCAAGAGCACCGTCACGTCAATGGCGGCCGCGGCCCGCAGCCGCACGTCGAATTGCGCCTCGCCTTCGTCGGCGCGAACTACGCGCGTGACGAACGGCGCGTAGCCTTCGGCCTCGAACTTGAAGACGAAGGCCGGGGCTTCATCGCCGCCCACGACCGGTTCCTCGAAGACGTGGCGGAACCGGCCGCCCTCGAAGCTCAGCCAGAAACGATCGATGTTGCTCCAGGTCGCATTGGTGGCGCCGGTGGCCAAGTTGGGTGTGGGCCAGCCCGTGACGATGCGGAAGCGGGGAATCGGCTCGCCGCTGGCCGCGTCCTGCACCGTGCCGAGGATCGTCAGCGCCGGCTTGAGCACGACCTCGTGCTCCATGCCGTCAGGACGCACCTTCACATCATCCTCACGCATGTAACCTGAGGCGGCGATGCTGAAGTACAGATCCTGGTCGGGGGCGGTGTCCCACTCGACCTGGCCGTTGGCGTCGGTCTGGCGGTGGAATTCGATCTGCACCGGCGAAGCCTGGCCAGCGCGAGCACCTGAGCCTTGATATTGATAAGCAAAAGTATTCAGCCAGATCCCAGCTTGGGACACCGGAAAGCCACGGCTGTCCACCACGCGCAACCGCAGGAGCCTGCCTACCCCCAGCGTCAGCCGAAACGGCTCAGCGTCCGCCGTGAGTTCGACTTCCCGGGTGGTGGGCGCATAGCCCGGGGCCTCGGCGCTCAGCAGGCTGCGGCCCGGCTTGCACCCGGCCACTTGAAAACTGCCATCCGCCTGCGTCGTGGTCTCGCGTGAGTTGACTTCGCTCATGATGCCGACAATCACCTTCGCGCCCGGCACCGGCTGGTCGGCGGTATCCACGACCAGGCCGCGCACCGTCACCGCGCGTCCCAGCCGGAAGACGTAGCGGCCATCGCGGAGTTGCCTTAAGGCCTCGGGGTCGCCACCCGACACCGATTCACTTCGGACATGCTCCGGATGCGTGGCGCCGCCGTCGATCGTTTGAAGCGTGGCCTCGGCAATCCGGTCAATTCGCCAGCGGCCCTGAGCGTCGGACTCCGCGGCGGCATCGAACGGCCAGGCGAAATTGTCGCTCTGCGGGCGCATTTCTTTCGCCGGATCCGTCCGGTTGTTGAAGCCAACCTCCGCGTCAGCGACCGGCTGGCCGTCCGCGTCCACCACCCGCCCGCCAATCGGTACCGAGCGCGCCACGCGCAAGGTGTAACGGTCGGGGATGGCCTCGCCCCGATTCGGCCGCCAGTCGAGCCGCGTGTCGGCAAAGCCGTCGCACTGGCTGACCAGGATGAGTTGGGTGGTCGAACCGCGCGGCACGGGCACCGCGCATTTGCCGAAACGGTCCGCCCAAAGTTTTTTGCGCGCCACCTCCTTGCCTTCCCACAGCCAGTACTCGATCCGGGCGTTCGGCACCGGCTTGCCGGTGTCGGCGGTCACGATGTCGAGGAGCAATCGGTCGCCACCGGCGACTGCGGTTTCCCCGGCAATGACCGGCTTCGTGTCAATTTCGGCGGTGGCCGTGCTGGCGGCGGCGGTCCCGACGGCCGGCGAAGCCGGGCCGGCCGAAACGGGCGAGTTGTCGGGTGGCGTCCTCAGCGCGGCAAACCAGATGCCCACCGCCACCACCGCCACGGCCGCGCCGCCGACCAGCACTGGCGCCTTGGCGGCCAGGAAGGACTGAACGCCGGCCAGGAAACCGCCGCCGACCACGCCCGCCGTCAATGCCGCGCGGGTGACCTGCGTGGCCAGGCCGGCCGGCGCCGCGCCCACGGTGTGTTGCGCCAGGCTCGCCGCCAGCGCCGCGGCGGTCGAAGTCACACCGCGTTTGGCCAGGACCGCGCGGAGTTTGTCCACCGCCCGCTCCACGCGCATCCGGGCGGCGTTTTCGGTCAGGCCCAGCCGCGCACCGATTTCCGCCAGCGGCCGTTTTTCGAAATAGCGCAGCAGCACGGCTTCGCGGTCCGCCGCGTTCAATTCGTGCATGGCGTCGTCCAGGACGGGACGCAGTTCCTGCCAGGCCGGATCGGGGTTCCCTGTTTGAAGAAGCTGGTTCATGG
>JAKCAB010000741.1 GCA_021839785.1 bacterium
ATTCCCACGACGTTGATGACCGTGGCCGTTGAACCCCGCGTCACCCGAATTTTGCCGCGCGGCAACTGGATGAACGACAGTGGCGACATCGTCGAGCCAGCCCCGCCGGAGTTCCTCGGCGGCGCGCCGCTGAAGGATCGGCGAGCCACCCGTCTCGACCTGGCGCGCTGGCTGGTCTCCCGCGAAAACCCGCTGACCGCACGCGTGTTCGTGAACCGGCTGTGGAAGCTGTATTTCGGCGTCGGGATTTCCAAGCAGCTCGACAATTTCGGCGTCCAAGGCGAATGGCCGACCCACCCGGAACTGTTGGACTGGCTGGCGGCGGAGTTCATGGACAGCGGCTGGGACGTGAAGCACATGGTGCGGTTGATGGTCAACTCGCGCACGTACCGGCAAAGCTCACAGGAGTCCGAGGAATTGCGCGAGCGCGATCCGTTCAACCGCCTGTACGCGCGCCAGGCGCGGTTCCGCATCGACGCCGAGATGGTCCGCGACAACGCGTTGTCGGTGGCGGGCCTGCTCGTGGACAAGGTGGGCGGACCGAGCGTGAAGCCCTACCAGCCCGCCGGGTACTGGGACCAGCTCAACTTTCCGAAGCGCACCTGGGAGAACGACACCGGCGAGGGGCTTTACCGGCGCGGGTTGTACACCTTCTGGTGCCGCACTTTTTTGCAGCCGAGCCTGCTCGCCTTCGACGCCTGCCCGCGCGAGGAATCCACCGCCGAACGCATGCCTTCGAACACGCCCTTGCAGGCGCTCGCGCTGCTGAACGATCCAACTTACGTGGAAGCGGCGCGGGTGTTTGCTGCGCGCGTGCTGCGCTGTGGCGGGTCCGACGCGAACGCCGCGATCGACTGGGCTTTCAACCAGGCGCTCGACCGCAAACCCACCGCCACCGAGCGCGAGGTGCTGGCCGGGCTGCTCCGCGAAGAGCTCCAGCGGTTTTCTGCGAATCCGGAAAGCGCGTCGCAGCTCCTCGCGGAAGGCGCTTCGCCCGTGCCCGCCAACTTGAAGGCGCCGGAACTGGCGGCGTGGACCGAAGTGACGCGGGCCATCCTGAACCTGCACGAAACGATCGAGCGTTTTTGAACCGATGACTTCCCCCGATTCCGCCAGCCTGCTGTTGAACCGCCGCGCCTTTCTCGGTCGCACCGCCTTGGGGTTGGGCCAGGTGGCGCTCGCGTCCCTGCTGAACCCGGCCTTGCTCCGCGGCGCGCCGGCCACCAGCGATGTCTGGCGCGGCGTGGTGAACCCGCTGCATTTTCCGGCAAAGGCCAAGCGCGTGATCTGGCTGTACATGGCGGGCGGGCCGTCGCATCTCGAGACGTTCGATCACAAGCCCAAGCTCGCGGAGATGCACGGCCAGCCTATGCCGGAGTCGATCACGCAAGGCCAGCAGGTCGCACAGCTTCAGGGTCAGAAGTTGAATTGCTTTGCGCCGCAGTATCCGTTCGCGCGGTTTGGCCAGGCGGGACAGGAGATTTGCACGGCGTTTCCCCGCATCGCCAGCCTCGCGGACGAGATCTGCATCGTGCGCTCGATGCACACCGACCAGATCAACCACGACACGGCGCACACGGTCATGAACACCGGCACGGCCATCAGCGGCCGGCCCAGCATGGGTTCGTGGGTGCTTTACGGCCTGGGGAACGAATGCGCGGACCTGCCGGGCTTCGTGGTCATGCTCAGTTCGGGCGGCGGCCAGGACCAACCGGTCGCCACGCGCCAGTGGAGCAGTGGCTTTCTGCCCAGCCGTTTTCAGGGCGTGCGCTTTCAGTCCGGCGGCGATCCGGTGCTGTACTTGAACCGCCCGCCCGGCGTCGATGCGGACGGCCAGCGGCGCGTGATCGAGGCGGTGAACCAACTGAATCGCCAGTACGACTCCGTGGCGCACGACCCCGAAATCGCCACCCGGATCAGCCAGTACGAAATGGCCTTCAAGATGCAGGCCAGCGTGCCGGGCCTGATGGATTTGTCGGGCGAATCGGCCCAGACGCTCGAAATGTACGGCACCAAAGGCGCGGACGGCACCTTCGCCGCGAACTGCCTGTTGGCACGGCGCCTGGCCGAGCGCGGCGTGCGCTTCATCCAGGTCTATCACCGCGGCTGGGATCATCACGGCGGCATCAAGACGGGCATCAAGACGGTGTCCGGTTTGGTGGACCAGGCGAGCGCCGCGCTGGTGACCGACCTGAAACGGCGCGGACTCCTGGACGACACGCTGGTGATCTGGTGCGGCGAATTCGGCCGCACGCCGATGGCCCAGGGCGACGGCCGCGACCACCACATCAAAGGCTTTTCCATGTGGATGGCCGGGGCCGGCGTCAAACCGGGCTTCAGCTACGGCGCGACGGACGAGTTCGGTTACAACGCGGTGGAGAACCCGGTCCACGTCCACGACCTGCACGCCACGATGCTGTATCTGCTGGGCATCGATCACCTTCGGCTCACCTACCGTTTTCAAGGGCGCGACTTCCGGCTCACCGACGTGGCCGGCGAGGTGGTGAAGCCGTTGCTGGCTTGAGCTGCTGGCCCGGGAACGTCCGCAGTCGTGGCGCCTTTCAGGCGGGCTGGATCAAGGCGAAGGCCTTCTTCAACGCCGCGATGGTGGCTGCGCAGGCGGCGTCGTTGTCGAGGTCGTTAAGCGGCTTGTTGAACGGTTCGACCCGCACCGGTCCGTCGTAGCCGATCCGGTTCAGCGCGTTC
>JAKCAB010000196.1 GCA_021839785.1 bacterium
CCAGCCGCTGGAAGTCGTACCTCCCGTCACCAGCACGTTGTTTGCACTGTCCACTGCAATGCCCCAGCCGGTTTCGCCGTTGCTTCCGCCCAGGTAAGTGGACCAGAGATGCGCACCGGAGGGACTCAGCTTGGCCACAAAGGCGTCCACGTTTCCGTTATAGCTGGTGTCGTAACCGCCACTGACCCAGCCGCTGGAAGTCGTACCTCCCGTCACCAGCACGTTGTTTGCACTGTCCACTGCAATGCCCCAGCCGGTTTCGCCGTTGCTTCCGCCCAGGTAAGTGGACCAGAGATGCGCACCGGAGGGACTCAGCTTGGCCACAAAGGCGTCCACGTTTCCGTTATAGCTGGTGTCGTAACCGCCACTGACCCAACCACTCTGGCTGATTTGGCCGGTCACCAGTGCATTGCCGGCACTGTCAACTGCAACACCAATGCCACATTCATCTATAGCCTCTGGGTTCTCCCCCTCGCTTCCAAGATAAGTGGACCACAGATGCGCACCGCTAGGACTAAGTTTCACCAGAAAACCGCTACCGAATGGACCAACATTCAAATCGGTATCGAATCCGCCACTTGCCCAACCACCATCCCAAGTCTTGCCTGTTATCAGCACATTACCCGCAGTGTCCACAGCGATTCCATCACCCCAGCCCCCGTTGTCCCCGCCGAAATAGGTGGACCAGAGCAGTACGCCCTCCGGACTGAGCTTAGCGACAAACGCTTCTTCAACGCCGTTGAAACTGGTGTCGAATCCACCAGCGACCCAGCCATCGGAGGAGGTGCCGCCCGTCACAAACACGTTGCCCGTGCTGTCCACCGCAATGCCAGCGCCCCAGTCGTTGTCGCTTCCGCCGAGATAAGTAGACCACAGATGCGTCCCACTAGGATTAAGTTTGGCCACGAAAATGTCCCTGTCACCGTCGTAGGTGGCGTCGCCGCCACCGTTGACCCAGCCGCTCGAAAGGGTGCTTCCAACAACTAACACGTTGCCTCCACTGTCCACTGCAATGCCGCTGCCGTAGTCACTGCCGCTTCCACCCAGGTAGGTGGACCATTCCAGTTCCGGGTCAATCACCAGCGGCTGTGTCCGGTCGTACGGGCCGGTGATTTCAAAGCCGTGAGTGTGGTCGTCCAAAAGCACGAACCGGCCGGCCACCGGCACGCGTTGTCCGTTCACTTCCTGGTAAATCTCCGGCGCCGCGTCCACCAGCGCCGGCCATGCCTCAACAGCGGGGAGCGCGGGCGGCTCGCCTGCCCCGCTCGGCGGCCCGCCGAGCGGAACTGGAGAAACGCCGCCAGGTTTTGGACTGCGCCAGTCCTCTGGCGCTTTTGTCTGGCCGCGGGCTGCGAAAGCGGCAGCGGGCTGCCGCACTCCCAGACGCTGTCGCGCCCGCTCCGGGCCGCCCAGGCTGATTTCCAGCGCCCCGTCCGCCCGCAACGTCAGTCGTTCGCTGCCGTCGTACCGCATTTGCACCTGCCGCCAGTCCGCTCCCGGCGCCACCACAAACTCGTACTTGATCCCCGAACCGCCCGTCGCGGACCGGCCTTTCACCCGCAAGTCAATGCCGTCGTACAATCCGCGATACACCACCGCGTCCCACGATGGCACGTTCTCGCGCCACTGCGCCGCTTCGCCTTCGTGGTAATGAAACACCGCTTGTGCCGCAGCCTCGCCCACCGGCGTCACCCGCCGCGCACCCACAAAACGCACGGCGAGTTCGGTGATTTGGAGGGGAGCATCCGCTGCGACTGAATTACGATCGAGACCGTGCCCAATCCCCCTCACCCCAGCCCTCTCCCCCAATGGTGGAGAGGGTGCCCGAACGGCGGGCGAGGGGGCTGTCTGCGGGGCCAGGGTGCCGGCCATTGCCGGCGGGGCGGCGGCGCTGGCTGATTCTTCCGGGGCTTGCGGGAAGACTTGGAACCGCAGGCCGTCGTCGGTGACGCCTACGTTGACCCCGCGCCGGCTCAACGCGAAGCGGACCGTATCGTCAACCCATTGGCCCTGGTTTTCGATGAACACCGCCGGCGAACGGGCGAGCCTTTCGAGGGCGACGGGGGGCGTCGGTCCGGTTTTGGCGTCTGGCGGCGTGGCGGCGCCGCTCATCGCAGCGATCAGGGGAAGACACACGAGGGCAAGCGCCCGACCCATTCCGGCAAATCCTTGGGGCTTCATGGCCGCCGGGCATAGCGCGCCCGCCCGCGGAAGGCAACGACGTTTTCTTCGCCGCGCCTAGTCAATACCCTGCGGCGCGCCGGCTTCCCAGCCGGCTTACGGCGTCTGCGCGCCTGCGAGGTTATTCCTGCCCAAGCCACAGCGTAAACAAAGCGTTGGCCGGCTTTCGCTGGCCCCAAGCCGGTCAGAGACCGGCGCGCCAACGTTGGGCGGGGCAACGCGGTAGGGCGACGCTCCCGCGGAGCCGCGGCTTGGACTTCCGGTCTTCCTGGCTTCCAAATTCAACCTCCGCGCCTCGGCGTCTTGGCGGTTGAAATGGCAGGGCTCGACCGGAGTCTCGCCCCACCGGGGTTGGTTTCGGCCTTCGCTGGCCCCAAGCCGGTCAGAGACCGGCGCGCCAACGTTGGGCGGGGCAACGCGGTAGGGCAACGCTCCCGCGGAGCCGTGACTTTGGTTTCCGGCCTTCCAGCGTTCCCAATTCAACCTCCGCGCCTCGGCGTCTTGGCGGTTGAAATGGCAGGGCT
>JAKCAB010000475.1 GCA_021839785.1 bacterium
TTACTACTCGTCGCTGTACTACTCGATGGACGTGGGCGAGACCAAGGTCGAGCACGGCGGCTTTCACGAAGCGGCGATCGGCGCCGGCATTTTCGGCGGGCCGGCGGTGGGCGCGGCGTCGCTGTACTTTTTCCCGGCACAGCCAAACATGAACGCCTGGGCCGTCACGGCGTTGCTCATGGTGGGCCTGGCCTGGCTGGTCCGACTTCGACGCGGTGGCGCGCGCCGGGGCCGCTGATCCTCCGATTTCACTAAGTTCGGGCGGCGCGCCGGCGGGGTGTGATTTGGCGCCAAACCGGTTGACGCGAAAAGGAAGGTTGGTACGTTGCGCGGACTCTATGCTTCAGCGCACCCCTTTGTTTGCCGCGCATCAGCGTCTCGGCGCGCGGCTGGTTGAATTTGGCGGCTGGGAAATGCCGGTGCAGTACACGAGCATCGTGGACGAACACCTGGCCGTTCGATCGGCGGCCGGTTTGTTCGATATTTCGCACATGGGCGAATTCATCGCCAGCGGGCCCGGCGCGGAGGCGTTTCTGAACCACACGCTCACCAACGACGTCCGCAAACTCGCCACCGGCCAGGGCCAGTACAGCGTGTTGTGCAATGAACGCGGCGGGGCGGTGGACGACCTGTACGTCTATCGCACCAAAGACCAGGAATACCTGCTGATCGTCAACGCCTCGCGGATCGCGGCCGATTGGGAATGGCTGCAAACCCAGGTGGACCACGCGCCCACGCGCGACGGCTTCAAACTCCGCGACGCCTCCGCCGAGTTCGGCGCGGTGGCCGGGCAAGGGCCGCGCGTGGCGGAGTTCGTGAATCGCGTCATTCCCGGAGGCTCGATCGGTGGCACCTTGGCGGCGCACGTCACGGAGCTGCGCAAAAACCAGATCGGCGGATTCGTCTTCCGCGGCGTCTCGCTGCTGGTGGCCCGCACGGGCTACACCGGCGAGGACGGGTTTGAGATTGTCGCGCCCGCGGAACACATCGAGGCGGTCTGGAGCGCCTTGCTGGAAACGGGCGCCGCGTTCGGACTCAAGCCGGCGGGCCTGGGCGCGCGGGACACGCTCCGCACCGAGATGTGTTACCCGCTTTACGGCCACGAATTGAACGAAGACACCACGCCACTTGAGGCGGGCATCGGCTTCTGCGTGGCGCTGGACAAAGGCGACTTCGTCGGGCGAGCGGTGCTGGCCGAACAGAAGGCGAGCGGAGTCGCGCGCAAGTATGTGGCGTTTCGCATGACGGGAAAATCCGCGCCGCCGCGGCCGGGCTACGCCATCTGGAGCGAAGGCAAAGACGCCCAACCGCTCGGCCAGGTCGTCAGCGGCACCCAGAGTCCGTCGCTGGGCGTGGGCATCGGCCTCGGTTTTGTGCCCGCGGCAAGTGCGGCCCCCGACACGCGGATCGAGATCGAAATTCGCGGTCGCCGCGCACCGGCGGTGATCGTGCCCAAGCCGATCTTTCGGCGTGGGCAGTCAGCGCAGTGACGGTCACGTCGGGCTGGCCGAACGCACCCGCAAACGCCGAACACATGGCGCTCGCTCGCCCGAACGTTTGCCGAATGTCTCGCGCGATCAGTTCCCCGGCCAGAGAGCGCCGCTCGGTTTTAAGCCTCGTGCCCGCCGGCGCATCCACGCGAAGGCGGGCGGGCTTTCCAGGCTGATAGCTGCCACTGCTACCGATTCTTCTACGCGCTCCAAACGGCGGAGGAGTTCACGGGACCGAGGTCGGCCCCGGCGCTGCGGACTCAGCGATCCACCTCGCCCATCACGATGTCCACGCTGCCGAGGATCACCACCGCGTCGGCCAGGGTGTGGCCCAGGCACATGTCCTCGAGGATCGTGAGGTTGACGAAACTCGGCGGGCGCACGCGGTAGCGGTAAGGATTCGGGCTGCCGTCACTGATGAGGTAGAAGCCGAGCTCGCCCTTGGGCGCCTCGATCCGGCCGTACGCCTCGCCCGCCTTCGGTCGGAAGCCACGCAGCTTGGCCTTCGGGTCGATCACCGGTCCGGCGGGCAAATCGCGTAACGCTTGCGTGAGGATCTTGTGTGACTCCCGCATTTCCAGAATGCGGATCATGTAGCGATCGTAAGTGTCGCCGTGGTCGCCGAGCGGCACGCGGAATGGAAAGCGGTCGTAGAGGCCGTAACGGTCCACCTTGCGGAGGTCGTAGTTGACGCCGCTGGCCCGCAGCATCGGGCCGGTGACGCCGGCGTTGACCGCGAGTTCGGGCGAAAGCACACCAATGCCTTGGGTGCGGGCGAGCAGGATTTCGTTCTCGTTGAGCAGCCGCTCGAATTCGTCCAGGAAAGCCGGCAGGCCGTCCACGAACCGTTGGGCGACCTCGACCCAGCCGGGCGGTAAATCGCACCGACACCCGCCGAAGCGAAAATAATTGCACATCATCCGCGCGCCAGTGAGGGACTCGAACAGGTCGAGGATCTTCTCGCGCTCGCGGAAGGCGTACATGAGCGGTGTGCCCATCGCGCCCATGTCGTGGACGAGGAACCCGACCAGGCACAGGTGGTTGAGCACGCGCGTCAGCTCGGCGGCGATCACGCGGAGGTATTCGGCGCGCTCCGGCACGGCCAGCCCGGCGAGCTTCTCCACGCTGAGCACGTAAGCCCAGTTGTTCGTGAGCGAACAGAAGTAGTCGAGCCGGTCGGTGTACGGAATCGAGCCGAGGT
>JAKCAB010000368.1 GCA_021839785.1 bacterium
CCCGCGCAGGCGGAATCGAGCTAGCGGTTGCGAATCGCCAAATCGCTGGAGGTGATGATCGGGAGGAGGCGGCTCATGGCGCGGCGCAAAGTGGTTCGAGGACGGGCAGCCGAAGTTCAACGGGCACGATTCGCCAGGAGTTCCACGAGGTTGGTCAGGACCTCCTCGCGGTCCGCCCCTTCGAGCGCCAGCGCGAGTTGCGCGGTCAGCAGCCCGTATTTGACGCCGATGTCGTACCGGCGCCCGGCAAGCTCGCACGCAAGATAGCGCTCGCGCCGGGCCAACTGCGCCAACGACGGGCTTAGCGGCAACCGTTCAGTTCCTGCGGCACGCGAAAACGCTTCGGCCAGCAAGTCCATGATCGCGGGCCGCAGGACGTGCAGCCCGAAGAAACACAAGTACTGGCCGGCCCGCAGCCCCGGAACGATCAGCTTCTGCTCCGCTTCCGTGGGCGTGGGCTTTTCGATCACCTCCGCGATCTCGTACAGCCCTTTGCGTCCGTCCACCAACCGGCCGCCAACCGCGCCGTAGTAAGGCAGCTTGCTTTCGTGCGTGGCCTGCACCGCCGAAACCGCGGCCGCTTCCGCCGTGGCAACCTCGATCAATTGTTGCGCACAGCGCTTGGACCCGCCGCTCACGTACAGGTGGTCTCCGACCAGCAGCAGAAACGGCTCGCGCCCCGTGAACTCGCGGGCGCAAAGCACCGCGTGCCCGTAGCCGCGCGGCTCGGCCTGCTCCACAAAGTGCAGCCGGCCAGCCATCGGCCCCGCCGCCGCCATGAAGGCCGATTGGTCGCCCGGAGCCACGACCACACACACCTCGTCGATGTTCGTTTCGGCCACCTCCTGGAGAAGAATCGCCAATGCGGTTTTCGTCTGGCCGTCCGAGTCCACCACGGACTGGAGCGGCAGTGTCCGCTGGTTCTGGCCGGCGGCCGTAATGACAGCTTTCTTGATTTTCATGCTGCGGTTGTTGCCGAGAGCGGCGGTGCCCCAAACGAGCGTTCGATTGGTCTTCGCAGACCGGCAGGTCGTTTCTCGCCACCGCCCGGTCACACTGGGATTCCAAACGCGGACGAGCTTAGACCGCCGACGCGAGCGCTTCAACGCCAACCGGACCCGTCCAACATTCGCCCTCCGCGAGGTTGGGGATCGATTTTCTTGGGCAAAACTTCGTTCCCCGCATTTCGGCGTTTGAACCCATTGCCGCCGCGGCTACGCTGGCCGTGAAATATGGCAGTCGATTCCATTCCCGCACTGGATCTCATCTTTGGCCGCCGCAGCATCCGCGTTTATCGGCCGGGAGCCGTCGATGACGCGACGGTCAAACGCTTGTTGCAGGCCGCGATGGCCGCCCCGTCCGCCGCCGCCAAGTATCCCTGGCACTTCGTTGTCGTGCGCGAGCAGCCAACGCTGGCACGGCTCGCCGAGGCGCTCCCGAACGGTTCCATGCTCGCCACCGCCACGCTGGGCATCGCGGTGTGCGGCGACCTCGAACTCGCGCACGACCGGCAATTGAGTTACCTGCTTCAGGATTGTTCGGCAGCGATCGAAAACCTGCTCCTCGCCGCGCACGCGCTCGGGCTGGGGGCTTGCTGGCTCGGCGTGCATCCCCGCGAGGAACGCGTCCGGCGCCTGACCGCCATCCTCGCCCTGCCAAGGGGTGTCATCCCGGTCGCCATGATCGCGCTCGGGTGGCCGGGCGAAACCAAAGCTCCGCATCAGACCTACCTGCCTGAGCGGGTGCATTCCGAACGGTGGTAGCGTCGCGGCTTCACGCCGGCGGAAGGAACACGGCGGACGGCTTCGCAAAGGTTCAACCCGGACCGCGGTTGCGACCGATAAACCGGCTGCGCACTTGCCTTGTGCGATTCCCCCCGCAACCGTAACGGAAACTGCGCATCATGGCGGCCTCCGGCAATTCCACTCCGCGACGATGGCGGCGGCGACTGGTTTACAGCGCCGCGGCGCTGCTGCTGCTCGCGATGGCTCACCCGCTGTGGCTGCCCTGGCTCGCGGCACCGTGGCTGGCGGCGCAGGGCGTGCACTGGCAGCGGATCGAAAGGCACGGCTGGACGCGCCTCCGGCTGCACGGCGTCGAAGCTACGATTGGTTCAATGCGCGTCACCGCCAGTGAACTGGAGGTGCCGGAGCCGGAGCCGGTTCTTTTCCGCCGTTTCGTTTCGGAAGGCGTGGCTGCCCCCCGAATCGTCGTCACCGGCTGGCGCGTGGATTACCCGGCCGCCGCGTCCGCAACGAACACTGCCGTCGCCGGCCCGCAATCGTTGCCTGAGGTGCTCGGCCTGGCCGAAGACGTCGTTCACGAAAGCCGGCGCTGGCTGGCGGGCATCGAGCTCCGCGGCGGTGAAGCGCGGTTCGGCGCGCTCGCTTGGAACGTGCCCACGGGGTCCTGGACCAACGACACGCTTCGCCTCACCGGCGGTCTGGCCTCCGCCCCGCGTCAGATTACGGCCGAATCGAGTCTGCCGCCCGGTGCCCCCGCGCAATTGCGCCTGACCAGTCCCAGCGACGATGTGAATTTGAACCTCGAGTTCCGCGCCGCCGGGCAGGCGTGGAAGGCCGCCGGCGAGCTACGCTGGTTGTCGAACCGCGTTGCGCTCGAAGCCGGGTGGGACCGCGCCGGCTTCTGGCCGCGACGGGCGCGGATCGCCGGCCAGGGGCTGCGGCT
>JAKCAB010000787.1 GCA_021839785.1 bacterium
GGCGGTGCTCAAGCTGTCGGCGGTCATGCCATCGCGCGCGATGACCGTCACCAGGCTGTGGTCAGTGAGGCCGATACCGGTGTGCGGATCCACGATGTGCGAGTAGCGCACGCCGTCGATCTCGACGTGCTGGAACAAGTCGCCAGACGTCGCCAGGCCGGTGCGGCGCAACAAAACAAAGCGCGCGGGCGGCGCGTCGGGCACGTCCAGCGGCGCGATCTCAATACGCCAGCCGGGCTTGGCGGGCGGCGGGTCGCTCACCGCCATGTCGCCACCGCCGGACACCAAGGCTCGTGCGATTCCGTGCTCTTCCAAAACCTTCAACGCTTCATCCATCGCGTAGCCTTTGGCGATGCCGCCCAGGTCGAGCCGCATTCCGGGCACGAGCAAACGCGCGGTGTGGGCGTGCGGATCGAGTTGCAGCTTCTGCCAGCCGGTGGAGGCCAGCGCGCGCGAAAGCCGCGGCGGTTCGGGCAGGGCCTGGTCGCGGCGCGCCTTGCGCCACAAGCTCACAATGGGACCGACCGTGACATCGAATGCCCCACCGGAACGCTGGGCCACGTCCTGCGCCCTGGCCAACACCCGCCAGAGATCGTCGCTGACATGCACCACCTGGCCGCTGCTGGCAGTCCGCGACAGCGTGCTCAGTTCGCTGTCGTACTCGTAATCGCTCAAGACCGCGTTCAGCGCCGCGATGCGGTCGAAGGCCGCCTTGGCCGCGGCATCCGCCTCCTCGCGATTCGCGGCATAGAGCACGATCCGGAACGGCACGCCCATCTCCGGCTGGGTGTACTCGTATCGCTCCAGCGCCACCGGCGAAGATGTCCGGCAGCCGGTAAAAGCAAGGAGCGATAGGCAAAACGCGAGGGTCCGGAGGGTGGCTCGCAAACCGGCGGCCTGGCTCCGATCCGACCGGAAACCGATCGCGGCCGGCCAGGATATTAGCCGGGAGAAATGGCAGGGCTCGACGGAGTCTCGCCCCGCCGTTTCGGGAATCGTCTGACTTGTGTCCATGCGCGGCTAGCGTCGCGGAATTTCTAAGCGGTGACAAACGGCAACGGCACGAGGGTCGCCTGGCTCTCGCCGGCGGCTGTCCGCAACGTCAGGACATTGCCCGCGTCGTTGAAGCCGCGGCGCACGTAGCCGAGCGCGATGTTCGCCTTCAGCGCAGGTGAGCGAATCGCACTGGTGACGAACCCAACTTCCTTTCCGGCCTGGCTCAGCGGGTCGCCTTTCTCGGGCAATACTGAAAGGTCATCCGCGAGGCGCAGGCCACACAGCGTTTTCGCCACCTGGCCGTAGGTGCGAATGCGGGCGATCACTTCCTGGCCAATGTAGCAGCCTTTGCGGTAACCGATCGCGCGCGCTTCGAGGCCGGCTTCGGGCGGGAGATCGATTCGTCCATGTCGGCGCCAAAGCGCGGCACGCCTGCCTCGACCCGCGCCCACTCCAGCGCCTGCCAGCCCGCCGCGCGACCGCCCAGCGCTTTCGCGGCGGCGGTGAGTCTTTCGGCCGCGACCGCCAGCGTGGCGGTGGGGACGAACAGGTCGAAGCCCGGTAACCCCACGCGCGGCTGATTCATCAAATAAAGTTCGCCCAGCGCTGAGTCGGTCGCCGTCGTGAAGGCCAGCGGCTTTTCCGGCAGAGCGATGTCAGGCGCAAAGCGGTGCACCGCTTCGGCCGCCTTCGGGCCTTGAACGCTCAGCAAACCGCAGTTCGGCGACGCGTCGGCCACCCGGACATCGTCGGCGATGATGTAACGGTCGAGCCGCTGCGCGACGGCGGCGGCGTAGCCCGGCTCGAAGTCGAGCAGGCACTCTTCGGCCAGCCGGTAAACGTACAGGTCACTGTCGAGCTTGCCCTTGGCCGTGACCAGCGCCGCGTAGCAGCCCTCGCCGGCGCGCAGCGCCTTCACGTCGTTTGTGACCTGGCCGTTGAGAAATCGCTCACGGTCCGCGCCCAGGACACAAAGCCGTCCGCGGAAACTCAGATCGAACACGGTTGCGCTCCGGCGGAGGGCGTCATGCTCGGCGATTGGGTCGCCATACGACGCGACGACCTCGCAGCCGTTCACGGTCGCAAACGTCGCGCCCAGTTGCCGGTGCCATTCGTGAAGGGTCAGACTCGCCACGTGGCCAAGGTAGCGACGGACCGCACGCCCGGCCAGCGGCGGAAACTAATTTCGCCAGCGCACCGTGGGTGCCGCTTGGACGCTGGCGCTCCGACGCGGGTTGGACACCCGCGCTCCATCGGTTGGGCGCTCGCGCGCCGGGACCTGTCTTTCCAGTTGAACGCCGGCGGTTGCCCGCGAACAATCACCGTGTTCGCCATGACGCTCCTGGCTGCCGATTCGCTCCGTTCGCCGCTGGTCCGCTTGCGCGGCATCGGCAAGCGTTTCGGGCCGGTGCAAGTGCTGCGGGGCGTGGACCTCGACATCTTCGGCGGCGAGGTGCTCGTGCTCGCCGGCGAAAACGGCGCCGGCAAAAGCACGCTCATCAAAATCCTCGGCGGGGTGCACACCGATTTCGACGGCACCATCGAGATCGACGGGCAAGTCGTTCGGCCGCGCTCGCCGCTTGAAGCCGCCGCACTGGGCGTCGCCATCATTTTCCAGGAACTCTCGCTGGTGCCCACCTTGACCGTGGCGGACAACATCTTCTTGGGCCGCCCGCTGACCCGTCGTGGATTCGTGGACGATGCGGGGCAACGTGCGGCGGCGCGACGCCTGTTGGATCAACTCGGCCTCGACATCGACGTGGACCAGCGCGTCGAAGACCTGTCGATCGCGCAGCAGCAACTCACCGAAGTCGCCAAGGCCCTGGCGCGGGACGCCCGCGTCATTGTCATGGACGAGCCGACCAGCGCCTTGAACGCGCCAGAGGTGGAAAAGCTTTTTGGACTCATCGCCGACCTCAAGGCGCGCGGCTGCGGCATTGTCTATATCACACACAAGATGGAAGAGATCGAGCGGATCGCGGATCGCATCGCGGTCTTGCGCGACGGCGAACACGTCGGCGCCGCGCCGGCCGCCGAACTGCCGCCCGCGAAACTGGTGAACTGGATGGTGGGGCGCGAGGTCGAGCATCAGTTTCCGCGGCACGCCGGCCAGCCGGGCGCGGAGCGGTTGCGACTCGATGGGTTCTCCGTTTGGCGCAACGGCCGGGGCAATCGGCCAACCGTGGAAGGCGTGTCCTTCAGCGTACATGCCGGTGAAATCTTAGGGGTGGGCGGATTGCAAGGATCGGGCGCGAGCGATTTGTTCGGCGGGCTGTTTGGCGCGTACGGCGCGCAAGTCGGGGGCCAGGCTTGGTTGGACAGCCGGCCGCTGGCGATCGCGTCGCCCCGTCGCGCCATCGACCAGGGCCTCGCGTGGCTCACCAACGACCGCAAGGCCACCGGGCTGGTGCTGCCGCTTTCGATCATCGCCAACGCCACGCTCGCCGATCTGCCGCGCCTCTCGACCGCGGGCTGGCGTCGGCCGCCGCTCGAAATCGCCGCCGCGCGCGAGCAAGGCGCGACGCTGGCTCTGCGGGCGGCATCGCTCGACATGGAGGTGGGTTTGCTTTCGGGCGGCAACCAGCAAAAGGTCGCGCTCGCCAAATGGCTCCAGACGCGGCCACGCCTGCTCTTGCTCGACGAGCCGACTCGCGGGATCGACATCGGCGCCAAGCGCGAAATCTATCAACTCATGAACGATCTGACCGCGCGCGGTCTGGCGATTCTGCTGATCACCTCCGAACTGCCTGAACTGCTGGCATTGAGCGACCGCCTCGTGGTGCTGCATCGCGGGCGGCTGACGGCAGAATTCAGCCGCGCCGAAGCCACGCCGGAAAAAGTCCTCGCCGCAGCGATGGGGCGCGCATGAAAGCGAATTCCGAAATCCGAGACCCGAAATCCGAGACCCGAACCGCCGCGGAGTGGCCGAGTTTGCGACCTTCGGACTTCGCCCTCTCAGCTCTTGAATCGCCATGACCCCTGAGCAAACCGGCTCTGCGTTCTCTCCCGCCCGTCTTTGGTCCAACCCCGCCAGCCGGGCGCTGATCGCGCTCGTGCTCGTGTTTGTGCTGGGCTGCGTGTTCAACGCCGACGGCGCGTTCTTCAAACTGGGCACGCACCGCGACACGCTGCGGCAGGCGTCGGTGTTCGGCATCCTCGCGTGCGGCATGACCCTGGTGATCATCAGCGGCGGCATCGACCTGGCGGTGGGCAGCGTGCTGGCGCTGGTGGCGGTGGCGTTTTCGTTGATGAGCATCCACTGGAACTGGTCGCCGTGGGTGGTGCTCCCGCTGTGCCTGTTGTTGGGCGCCGCGGCGGGTGGCATGGCGGGCGGCGTGACGGCGTGGTTTGGCATCCAGCCGTTCATCGCCACGCTGGCCATGATGGTGTTCGCGCGCGGGCTGGCGAAAACGCTCTCCGGCGGCATGAAAGTCTCCACCGCCGTCAAGCAGGCCGACGGCAATTATCATTACGTGGATGTGCCAGCCATCTTTCGTTTCATCGACAACCGGATTCTGGGCGGGCACCTCTCGATGGTGACGGTGATCTTCGCGCTCTGTGCCGCGGTCGCCTGGGTGCTGCTGGCGCGGCATCGCTGGGGGCGCGAGCTGTATGCCATCGGCGGCAACGAAGAAGCGGCGCGGCTCTCCGGCGTGTCGGTGGCGTGGACCAAGCTGCTCGCCTATGCGGCCAGCGGAGCTCTCGCGGCGGTGGCGGGCCTGTGCCAGGCCGCGCAAGAGCAGCAAGGCGATCCCGAGGCCGGCGTGGGCTACGAACTCACCGCCATTGCGATGGTGGTGATCGGCGGAACGCCGTTGACCGGCGGGCGAGGCGGCATCGGCCTGACGCTGCTGGGAACACTCACGATCGGGTACCTGGACAAGATTCTGAGCATCAATGCCGTGCCCGAAGCCAGCCGGCTGATGCTTACCGGCGCGATCATCGTGGCGGCGGTTTTGACCCAGCGCCGGCGGCGGTCGTGAACTCGTGGCGGGGCAACTCTGTCGAGCCCCCGTGTCCCAGCCCCGGAGGCTCCGAGGCTCGGAGTGCGAATTGGGAATGCAGCCATGCAGGAAACCGAAGCTCCCAGTTGCCGAATTCCTGAGTTCCTGAATTCCTCATTGAACTTCTGCGTTTCCTCGTCTCTGTGGCCGTTCCCCCGCCGGGTAACGACTGTCCAGCCCCGCTGCGTTCAGGCAAGAGAGTGCGGTTTTTTTCAGCTTCGACGTTTCCGTGGAAACACTCCCCGGCAACAGACCCCAGAGCCGTCTTGACGCAGCCCCGATTTGTGCCAAGTCAGACTGGTCGGGAAAGGATTCCACGCCTACGCTTGGCACCCGACACCGCACTCGGTCCACCGATTATGCCCATGAAGACTTTGACTCGTCTCGTCAGCCTGCTCGCGCTTGCCACGATGTTCGGTACGACTTCGCGGGCGGCGGGAGTCGAAAGCTACGCCGGCCGGTATTTTCGCGGCGCCGGCGCCGCCGAGTATCTCCGCCTCCTCGACACGGCCCGGCGGATGTTCGCGCCCGACCCCGAGTTCGAGAACCTCTCGATGCTCTACATGCCGAGTTGGAACGGCCTGGTGGAAGGTCCGACCTGGGACGCGTGGTGGATTCAAAACAGCTACGGCACAACTTACAGCGTGCTGCCGTTCCTCCAGGAACCGTTCGTCACGTTCCTGCAAAACTCGCAGGACTTGTGGTTCGACCAGATGGGCGACGGCAAACGCGTCGGTGCCGCGCCGCCATTCGACTGGGTCGCGCCGGACGGCTGTCTGTGCGACGCCGCGCGGCCGGGCTGGATCGTTTATCGGCAGGGCGACGGGCGGGTGCAGATCCACGACTGGGGCATGGAGTTCACCGCCGCGGGCCTGCTGATGCAGTCCGAGTTACTGCTCATCAGCCGCGATGAGTCGGCCATCGCGCGGTATCTGCCCAAGCTCGAACGCTGCGCCAACTTCATCGAAACGCGGCGCGATCCCACGAACAACCTCTTCCTCGCCGGACCCGCCGGCAATCTGCTCGCGCCGAGCTATGCGGGTTGGAAGAAACCCGATGGCACTTACGGCCAGGCTTACCTGACCGGCCTGTCCATCACTTACATCGCGGCGCTGGATCGGCTGATCGAATTGGAGAAACTGGCCGCCCGCTCCGAGCAGGTGACACTCCAGACGCAACGCCGCAACGCCGCGAGGAAAGGGCTCGCGCGGGTGACCACGGACGAGGGCTACTTCATTCGGTCACTTGACCCGGACGGCACACGCCACGGCGTTTTCGGCGCGGCCCAACACGGTTACTTCGAGGCCTCGCCCAATCACGACGCCATCGCGTTCCGCGTCGCGGACGACACACAAGCCGCGCGGATTTACGCCAAGATTGCCTCCGTTCCCGGCTTGCGCCCGCATCAATTCATCCTGCCGAACTATCCTTCCTACGACGACATGTACGAGAAGCCGGAGGGGCTGTGGGCGTTTGGCACGTGGGTGAACGGCGGGCATTGGTCCACCTGCGAAGCACGCATGATGCTGGGCTATTACCGGCTGGGGAAGTTCGACGACGCGCGCCGATCGATGGTCCAGTTGCTGGGCTTCGCGGAGCGGTTCCGCATGGACAACCCGCTGGTGAAGTTCGGCAGCGACGTTTACCAACCCAATCAGCCGATCAACCTCACTTACGACGCCTTCGGCCCGCCGGCCGCCTTCGTGCGCGGTCTCTTCGAATACCTCTACCGCGCCGATGGGCTGACGCTGCTGCCGCACATCCCGCCGGGCATCACGCGACTGGAGCAACGTTTCCCAATACGCTTCGGCACCAAACGGCTTTACCTCGCGACCGTGGGGGCCGGCCCGATCACCGCAGTCACGCTGAACGGTCAACCGTGGGAGCCGTTCGACAAACAGTCCGTTTTTCTCCCGTACGAGCAAGTCTCCGAACACGCCATCATCGAGATCGCTCTGGGCGACGCCAAACCGCTCGGGTTTCAACCGCCTCCGCCCGATGACACGCTGCCGCCAATTCCACCCAACGACACCGCCTGGCTGCGGCTCATGAAAACCAATCTCATCAAGAACGACCGGCCACTCCGCATCGGTGCCGACAGCGACGGCGGGAACCGGTTCCAAGGCGACATCGCCGGCGTTCGCGTCTTCAGCCGCGCGTTGTCCGCGGAGGAGATCGCGGCGCTGGCCCGACGGGAACCTGGCTCGCTTACGAGCGATCCGACGCTGGTCGGCGACTGGTCCTTCGACCGCGCCGAAGGCGGTGCGTTCCCGACTTCAGCCGGAGCGCGCTTGCCGGCGATGGTCGTAGGCGAAATCGGAGTGGCCGACGCTCCAATGGGTCGGGCGATCTGCTTGAGCGGTTCCGGGTATTTGGAAGTTGCTCCGAATCCGGCACTCGATCTCACCCAAGCGGGCACCCTTGAAGCGTGGATTTGTCCGGCGGAACTGCCGCCCGGCGGCGGGCGCATCCTCGACAAGTCGGAGGTCGGTACGTCGAACGGTTACCTGCTGGACACCTACCCCGGCAACTCGCTGCGCTTGATCACGCAGGCCGGCACGCTCAATTATGCGGCCAAGCTGGTGCCCGGCCAGTGGGTGCATGTGGCGGCGACCGTTTCGCCGGCCGGACAACTCACGCTCTACTTGCAGGGAAAAGCGGTCGTCCAACGCACCGGGTCGGCGATGCCGGACCTTTCCTTCCTCCGAAGCACGGCGGAGCGCCTCCGACGGTTTCATCGTTCGCTCACCGAAATCGGCCTGGCCGACACCTACGAGGCCGCTCATGCCCGGCTCGCGATGGATTGCCTCGCCACCGCACACGATCGCCTCACTCGGTTAGCGAAGGGCGAGCTGAAACCGCAGGCCAATCTGGTTTCGGAGACGGCCGCCGATGAGTTATACCTCGACACTGCCCGCAAGCTGGCCGACGGCTGGATTCGTGCGATGGCGGCTGACGAAGCATCCCCCGATCCTCGCAAGCAACGGGTCGCCCGGTTGTGGAAGGAATCCGCGCCAGAGACCAGATAAGCGGTTTGCGCCGTGCACCGGGTTTGAGACTCGCTTCCACGAAGCGGGCCCAATCTCTCCTGCAAGCTTGGGCAAGCCCCTCGCGGAGGCTCAGTCGAGGCTGAAATTACTTCCCGACCGCAGCCCAGCTTGGCACCTTGAAACGCCAACGACTCCATCTCACGCACCGCGGCAACGAAGCTCAAGAATGCGAACCGAAATGAAATCTTCAACTGCCCACATCCCTGCTGCCGCAGTCCTGGCCGCACTCACCGTGGCATCGTGGGTACCTGCCCGAGCGGCGGCGGCCCCGGCGCGTTTCGGCGGCCCGCAGCCACCGGCGGTGGTCTCGCCCGAAGTCTCCGCGGACCGCCACGTCACCTTCCGCATTCTGGCCCCGAAGACGGAGGCCGTGCAACTCGCCGCCGGCGACATCCCGGGCAACGGCCAGGGCGCGGAGATGACCAGAGGCACCAATGGAGTTTGGGAAATCACCCTCGACCCGATCGATCCGGGCGCCTACCGGTACAACTTCAACGTGGACGGGGTTGCGGTGATCGACCCACGCAGCCCGGCAGCCAGCGAATCCAACCCAAACGTCTGGAGTCTGGTGTATGTGCCGGGCGCCGAGTTCATGGACACCCGGGACGTGCCGCACGGCACCGTGGCTGCCGTTACCTACTATTCGAAGACGCTCAAGCGGTTTCGCCGCATGCACGGTTACACACCGCCCGGATACGAAGCGGGCGACAGCAAATACCCGGTCTTCTACCTCCTGCACGGGGCCTTCGACTGCGACGATTCGTGGACTTCCGTCGGCCGGGCCGGCTTCATCCTGGACAACCTCATCGTCGCCGGCAAAGCCAGGCCCATGGTGGTCGTCATGCCGGCCGGCCACACCGGCCCGTTCGCATTCGGTGGACCGCGGGCTCCCGCCGATGAATTCGAGCGGGATTTCCTCAACGATCTCCTGCCTTGCGTGGAGGCCCGCTACCGCGTGCTGACCGACCGGCAACACCGGGCCATTGCCGGGCTCTCGATGGGCGGCGCCCAGACGCTGAACATCGCCATCCCGCACCTCGACCAGTTCGCTTACATCGGCGTTTACAGCTCGGGGATTTGGGGAATCGCGGGCGGCGGTCGCGGGGGCTTCGGCGCCGGTTCGGGGCCGTCTTGGGAGGAACAACACCAGGCGGCGCTCGACAACGCGGAGTGGATGCAGGGTCTCAAGCTGCTTTGGTTCGCCACCGGCAAGGAAGATTTCCTCATCGAGACCTCGCGGGCCACCGTCGCGATGCTCAAGAAACACGGCTTCGAGCCCGTCTTCCAAGAATCTCCGGGAGCGCACACCTGGATCAACTGGCGCAACTACCTCAACGAGTTCGCGCCGCAGTTGTTTCAGTAACGGCCCAACCTGACTCCGCCGAGGATCAGCCGCCGCCGCCCCTGAGATTGAGAACCAAGCTCAAGCTGCTCTGGATTTCGCGTGGCGACCAGGATGGTGAGGGGCGGATCAGCCAGAGCGTCCACCACGATCTGACCGCGAAGCCTGTGCCGCAGGTCTGGCACATCGATTCCGGCGCGTCCCCCTGGCCCGGTTGGAAGAACGACCTCTACCTGCTTACTCCGTGGCTGTTCCGCAGCAGCCCGCCGATGCGGAGGTGAGGATTGGAGGCGCTTGCAGCGAGCCGGTCGGAGGGCGCAGCCGCCGAGGCCGGACAGCGTTTTACCGCCGCGATGAGGGCCGCAAGGTGCACCCGAGTTGGGCGGGGAAGCGTGAGAGAAAACAGTGGAAAAAAGCAGCCTTGCACAACGGCTAACTCCAGGCGTACTCTTATGGCCGATGAACTTCACACAAATTACATCCGCCGATCTGAAGCAGATCGCGAAGTTACTCGAACAAAAAGAAGCGCTGCAGGCGCGGGTCGCCGAAATCGATGCCCAGCTCGCAGCCTACGGATCGGGTGAAACCGCCCAAGCCGCCTGGAGCAAACCCGCCCTTGAGGCTCCGACCGAGCCGGTCAAGCGACGGAAGATTTCGGCGGGGGGGCGCGCCCGAATTGCAGCGGCTCAGAAGGCCCGATGGGCCAAGCTGAAGAAGACGGCGCCCGTCGCAGTCGCCGCCAAGCCATCCCCCGCCGCGAAAGTGGCCAAAGCCAGGCGCACCCTGCCTGGCCAGTTCAAGGACTCGGTCATCGGCTTGGTGACGGCCGCCGGAAAATCGGGGATCTCCGTAAAGGACATTGCGGCCAGGCTCGGAGTGAACCCGCAGCGAATTTACGCGTGGTTCAATGCGACCGGTAAGAACGTGAAACAAATCAAGAAGGTCGCGCCGGCGACCTATGGGTGGACGGAGTAAGGTTTCGCCCACCCTGACCGGGCGAATCGCTGCGGCCGGCCTGATCTAAGGGCTGGCCGTGGCGCCTGGTTTAACTGCAGGAAATCCGGCCTCCGGGACCGCCACGCCCGCCGGATTGCGAGTGCCCCTTTCGAGGGGGACGCCACCCCGCCCATCGGCAGCCAGAGGGAGACGCGCCGGTGTCCAACGCGTGGAATTCCACCCTGCGAGTGCCGCGAGGGTGCCGTGCAACTCCGAGCGGAGGACTGTACCAGAACGCACGGGACAACCGCTCGCCCGGCCCGGCCGGCCAGGGCCGGACCGAAGGCGGCAGGGGTGGTCGTCGCGCCGGTGAGGACCAGAAGGCGACCCCGCAGCGCACGGCGCGCCCGCGCCGGAGTTCAGTGACGTTTCGGACGCAGCAAGATCGCCTTTTTGTTGCTGCCATCCACGGCCACGCTCTGGCTCTCCACTCCCGGCTCGTCCTTGATGGTCTGGTGAACGGTGTAGCGGTCGAACGCGTTCATCGGCTCGAGTTCCACGATGTCGCTCCAGCGTCGCACTTTTTCCGCGGCCTCCTTGGCGCGGGCCACCAGCGCATCGCGAAGTTGCGCGCGGTAATTGCCCACATCCAAGGTCACCTTCGGCGACGCGGGATCGACCTGGTAGATCATCCGGTTGATCAGGTACTGGAGCTCGGCCAGCGTCTGACCCTGCCGGCCGATGAGCCGGCCGGCGTCCTCGCACTGGACGTCCAGCAGAACCCCCTGGTCGAAGACCTGTTCGGCGATGGCGGTGACGGTAAAGCCGAGGAGCCGAAGAAACTCCTCGGTGATGGCTTTGGTATTGGCAGGCATGGCAGGTGCGTCGGTTTGGGAAAAGCGCGGCCGGTGGCTACTTCTTCCGCGGCGAGCCACCGGGCGGCTGGGCGACCGATTTGGCCGGGGCAGCGTGCGCGGCCAGCGGATCGCCCAAGTTTCGGATGAGCTTGTTCTGGAGAATGCTCAGCAGGTTTTGCACGGTCCAGTACAGCGCGAGACCGGCAGAAAAATTGTAGAGGATGAAGATGAACAGCAGCGGCATGTACTGCATCATCTTCTGCTGCACCGGGTCGGCGCCGGGCGAGGCCGGCGTGAGCCGGGCCTGCCAGAACTGCGTCGCGCCCATGATGAGCGGCAGCGGATTGATCGGGAACCCGAAGAGCACCGCCACCGTGTCCGGCTGGGACAGGTCGCAAGCCCAGAGGAAGTGCGCGCCGCGGAGTTCGATGGCGCTGCGGAGCATCTGGTAAAAGCCGATGAACACCGGGATCTGAAGGAGCATCGGCAGGCAGCCGCCCAGCGGACTCACCTTGTGCTCCTTCATGAACTCCATGAGCTTCTGGTTCATCTTCTTCGGGTCTTCCTTGTATTTGGTCTGGATCTCCTTCATCTGCGGCTGCAGCGCCTGCATCCGCTTCATCGAACGCGTGCTCGCCTGGGTGAGCGGCCAGAACAGCAGCTTGATGACGACGGTGATGCCGATGATGCACAGGCCATAGGCCAACCCCAGCCGGTGCAGCGCGTTCATCCCCAGCAGCAGCGCGCGGGCGAACCAGCCGAAGATTCCCCAGCCGAACTGCATCGCGAGATCCTGGTTGCCGCTCAGCTTCGCCAGCGTGTTGTACTCCTTCGGGCCGGCGAAAACGTCCAGCTTCCACTCGAGCGACTGGCCGGGAGCGACGCTGGCTGCGGGATACAGGAACGCGGTTTGGAAGCCAAACGGCCGCGCGACGACCCGGCGGTCTTCCGCGATCTCCTCCGCGCTGGGCGGCGGGAGGTCGATCCGGCGGGCGACCACCTGCGCCGCGTTGGTTTGCGCCGCCGCGATCATGACGAAAAACTGGTTGTGCGCCGCCGCCCAGACGACGTTGCTCTCGCCCGGATTGCGATACTCGGAACGCGGCGTGCCGGGGAAGCATCCCAGCGTGCGGTTGGCGAACCACGGCTCGCTGATAAACTGCGCGCGCTGGCCGTCGTACCATTGCATGCCCAGCAACTGGCCATTGTCCCGGCGATTGATCGGCGTGGCCGTGCCGATGACCAGTTCCTGCGGTGGCAGTGCCAGCGTGTTCGTGCCATCGTTTTCGACGCGGATGTCCGCGGCGATGAGGTAATTGGTACCCGGCACGAAATCCTTCACCAGCCGGAGGCCGTTGGTGAGCGTCTTTTCCGCGCGCAACCCCCGGTCCGTCCGCGAGAGTTTGAATGGCACGCTGTCCTGGAGCGCCGCCCCGCCGAACAACGCCAGGGCCGGGACGGGCGCGCCGTCGTTGAGCTTGACCAAGGGCGCCGCATTGGTGGAGGTGCCGCTGCGGCCACACGCGACCGACGCGTGGTATTCCTTCAGTTCGATGGTTTTCAGTCCGCCGCCATAGCTCGTGAACGTGTAACGCGCGTCATCGGTATCGAGCGTCAACAATTGCTCAGGCTCGGCGGGCCGCACCCAGGCGGCGGCGGGCGAGGCCGGGGCGGTGATCACCGGCACGCTGGCAGGCCGGTTGGTGGCTCCGGGCGGGTTCGTCGGCAGGGTGGTGTTCGCGAGTTCCGCCTGGGTCACCAGATTGGTCGGGCGCGGCGCCTTTTTCGGGGGCGGGTAAATCCGGTCCACCATCGACGGCCACAACAGCATCAAGCCGAAGCAAGCGACGAGAATCAGAATGGTCTTGCGATCCATGAAAACAATCAGACGGAGGTGGCGATGGCGCCACCGGCGCCCGCGTGGCGGTGTCGGCCGCACGCACAGGCAGGTTCAGGAACGGGGTCGTGACCGCACGCACCCCAGGGATGGCAGCGGCAGATTCGTTTCAGCGCCAGCCACGTGCCACGCAGCGCGCCGTGTTTCTGCACCGCCTCGAGGGCGTACGCCGAACAGGTCGGTTGAAAGCGGCACCCGCCGCCCGGCCCGCTGAGCGCGCCCAGCAAAGGCGACAACGTCAGCCGGTAAGCCCGGATGGCCAGCGTCAAGACTTGCTGAGCCAGGTTCACGTGCGAACCCCCAGCAGTGCCTGACCCCGCAAAACGGCGAGAAAATCGCGTTCCACGTCGGCGAGCGCCTTGCCGGCGATCGACGGCCGCGCCACCAGCACCACGTCCATCGGCCCGCGCAAGTCGTGCTGGTGCCGGCGGAAGACTTCGCGCAGCAAGCGACGGACGCGACTGCGCACGACCGCCTGGCCGACCTTGCGGCTGGTGACCACCCCCAGTCGGGGGCGGTGGCCCGCGGGCGTGTCGTGCCAGTTCAGGATGAGACAGCCCCGGACGGCGCGACCCCCCCGGCGACGCACCGCGGCAAATTCGCTGGAGCGACGCAGCCGGGCCTCGCGGGGCAGCCGAAACCGGATGGGGGCAGGCGCGTCCATGCGCCGGGCGCCTAAACGGGGGTCAGGCGTTTGCGTCCGATGCGACGCCGGCGGTTCAGGACGGTGCGGCCGCCCTTTGTGGACATGCGTGCCAGAAAGC
>JAKCAB010000250.1 GCA_021839785.1 bacterium
ACTACCTCGAGGCCTTGTTCAAGGAAGGCGGCGGCGGCGACAACCTCGCGGTGGCGGTCCAGGATCCGGGTTTCCTCATTGACTCCTCCATGCCGATCCCAGGCGAGTACCTCTCGACTTTCGACAAAGGCAGCGGCCCTGTGACCATCACCACCCAGCCGGCGAATGTGACGGTGGATGAAGGGAAATCCGCCACCTTCAGCGTCGTGGCCGGTGGCACGCCGCCGTACACCTACCAGTGGATGAAAAACGGGGCGGACCTCCTGGACGCAACCAACAGCGTGTACACCCTGGCGCGGGCGGCCTACGCCGACAACGGTGCGAAATTCTCCGTGGCTGTCACCGGCGCTCAAGGCAGCGTGAACAGCGCCAGTGCCACGTTGACGGTGAACAAGGACCTCGCGCCGCCGACGTTGGTGTCGGCAGCCGGCTCGGTCCAGTTCAACAGCATCACCCTCACGTTTTCGGAGCCGCTGGATCAAGCCAGCGCCGAGACGCTGGCGAATTACCAGGTTGACAATGGCGTCACGATCTCCGCTGCGAAACTCGCTGCCGCGCCGGGAACGACCGGTGACAACAAGGTCGTCCTCACAACCAGCAAACAAGCGGAAGGCGCCACGCTGACCATCACGGTCAACAACGTGAAGGACGCTGCTGGCAACCCGATCGCGGCGAACAGCCAGATTCAGTTCAAGACCTTTGTGTTTATGTTGGGCGCCGCGAGCCACCAGAAATACAGCAACGTGGACGACAACACCGGCAGCAATCCCGACAACCTGTTCAGCGATCCCCGGTATCCGGGCGCTGCGGATCGCACAGATATCATGCGGAGTTGGGAATATCCACCTAACGGCGCTGGTCGCGTTGCCGCCGATCCGGTGAGAAACTACTTCGACACGATCCAAGGCGTCTTCATCCCGCCAACGACCGGCAACTACGTGTTCTTCCTCGCCGGCGCCGACCGTTTTTGGCTCTACCTAAGCACGGACGAGAATCCGGCGAACAAGGTTCTGATCGCGGCGGAACCCGGCGGCTGGAGCGACCCGCGCGGCTGGGTGCAGATGTATTCAGGGAGTCTAGAGAATCGCCGCTCCGACCTGTATGCCAACACCCAGTGGCCCAACGGTAACGTCATCAACCTGACCAAGGGCAAGCGGTATTACTTGGAATCCGTCCATCACGATCCGAGTTGGTGCGGTGCGGACGACCACGGCGTGACCTACATCATGGAAGGCGACGCCGATCCCGCGAATGGCTCGGCGCCGACGCTGACCGGCACAGTGATCGGCACCTACCTGGACCCGAACGGGGCGAACGTGGACATCACGCAGCAACCGGCGGACAGCATCCAGCAAGAGAACCGCGCCGTGACGTTCACCGTGGTCGCCACCGGCACCTCGGCTTACGGCAACACGGTGACTTACCAATGGCAGAAGGCAGTGTCAGGCAGCAGCACCTTCACCGACATCGCCGGAGCCACGGCGGCCTCCTACACGACGCCGCTCCTGGCGCTGGCCGACAGCGGCGCGCAGTACCAGGTGGTTTGCAGCGTGCCCACCTTCTCGAAGGTGAGCGCCGCAGCGAAGCTGACCGTCGTGCCCGACACCTTCCCGCCCAAACTGGAGGGAGTGGGCTCGATTATGAAAGGCACGGCCATCGAGATCGGCGTCGCGTTCGATGAGAACGTCGAAGCCACCAGCGCCGGCACCGCAGCGAACTACACCCTCTCCAAGGGCACCGTGACGGGCGTGCGCTATCAGAAGTACGACCACAACGATGGGGCCGGTTTCTTCCAGCTTGGCTCTGGCGGACCGTTTCAAGGAGCCGCTGTCGTGTTGACCACGTCCGGGCTGGCCGGGGACGACAACGTGACCCTGACGGTCAAGAACGTGAAGGACGTCAAGGGCAACACCATGCCGGCCGCCGGCGAGAGCAAGTCGTTCCAGGTCTCCAGCAAGCTGAAATGGGCGGCCATGGGCGGCGACGACTACCTCCAGAACGCCCCCACCAACCCGGCCGGCATCGATCCGGATTCCACCTTGTGGGTGGACGACACGGTCGCCCAAAGCGAGGCCGACTTCGACCTCATCAGCAGCGGCACCGCCAATTGGAACAATTACGACGAAGCCACGTTCGTGTACGAGGAAGTCACCGGCGACTTCGACAAGGTGGTCCGGGTCGAGTATCAGGATCCCACCAGCCAGTGGGGTCGGGCCGGCCTGTGCGCCACGCCTAATGCCGACGAAGGAGTCACCCGTGACCAAGTGAGCGGCGGCTACCAGATGGCCCGCCGGTTCCTCGTCCGGGCCAACCCCGCCGTGCAGTGGAACGGTGCCGCCGGCAACAACTCCAACGAAGACATCTGGCGCAGCACGGATGGCGGCAATTACGCTGGTGGCGGTGGCGGCACGCCGGCGTATCCGAACGCCTGGCTGCGCATGCGACGCGTGGGCCAGACCTTCACGGCGTACTACAGCAGTGACAGGC
Organism: bacterium; assembly: GCA_021839785.1. Next base: position 2,488 of record JAKCAB010000250.1, read on the forward strand.
GGAACTGGAATTCGCTGGGTAACACTACGTTCATCGACAGCCCCATGCCCGACACGATCCTGGTTGGCCTGTACTACGCGCCGGAGCTCAACAACAACAATACCGGCCCTGGCGTTGGACACTCGGTGGTCGCCAAGTTCCGCCAGTACGGCGACTTCACGATCGGCGGTGCGGTGGGCGCGGCGAAGATCACACTC
>JAKCAB010000088.1 GCA_021839785.1 bacterium
GGGAACTCAACCCGCGGTTTCTGGACCGCCTGTGCGCAGCGATGGAAACGCCTTCAACACTGGGAGCCTGGCGCTTGTGCGCCCGATTTGACGCTTGTTTGGCGCCCGCGGTTTGGGTTAAGCAGCCGCTTGTGAAAATCCAGGATTTGCCGATGAGGAAACGTCCCGTCCGCGTGGCGGGTGCTCCGTCTTTGTTCAGGCGGCTCGTTCCCGCCGCGCTGCTAAGCTCTGCCTGCGTGGTCTCCGTCTCGGCCCACGCCGACGATCTCGACGACGCGATCGCGAAGCATCGGATGGGCACGCTGGTCGTGCAGACCACGCCCAATGCCGAGGTGCGCGTGGAGCAGGTCCGCCACGAATTCTGGTTCGGCGCCGCGCTGGCCAGCCAGATGTTCGGCGGCCGGGTCAACGCCGAAGAGGCGGCCATGTACAAAAAGATGTTCCTCACCAACTTCAACGCCGCCGTGACCGAGAACGCGCTGAAGTGGCACTCAATGGAGCGCGAGCGCGGCCGGGTGGATTACTCAGTCGTCGATGCAATCCTGGCCTGGACGGATGCGAACCACCTCCCACTCCGCGGGCACAACATTTTCTGGGGCGTGCCGAACTTCGTGCAACCCTGGCTGAAGGAGCTCACCGACGACGACCTCCGCGCCACGCTCCAAGCGCGGGCGCTCGACATTGGCCGGCGCTATCGCGGGCGGTTCGCCGAGTACGACCTCAACAACGAGATGATGCACGCGGATTACTATGCCCAACGGCTCGGGCCGGGCATCACCAAACAGATGGCCGACTGGGTGCGCGAAGGCGATCCGAACGCCGTCCTGTACGTGAACGATTACGACGTGCTCACCGGCCGGCGCTTGGAGGACTATGTGGCGCACATCCGCAAGCTCCAGGCGGCGGGCGTGCCCATCGGCGGCATCGGCGTGCAAGGTCATTTGCACGGCGACACGTTCGAGGCCGCGGCGCTGCAACACGCGCTGGACCGGTTGGCGGAGTTCAAGCTCCCGATTCGCGTGACCGAGTTCAACTTCCCCGGCCAGCGCTCCAAGTATTACCAGAACCGCGGCGCGCGGCTGACCGACGAGGAGGAGCAGGCCAAGGCGAAAGCCATCGTCGAGTACTATCGGATTTGCTTCGCCCACCCGGCGGTCCAAGGCATCCTGATGTGGGGGTTCTGGGAGGGCGCGAACTGGATTCCCGTGTCCTCCCTTTACCGGCGCGATTGGACGCCCACGCCCGCCGCGAAGGCCTATCGCGACCTGGTGTTTGGTCAGTGGTGGACGAAGTGGCAAGGCCGCGCGGACGCGAACGGCCGGTGCGAAATCCGGGCCTTTTACGGCCAACACAAGGTCCAGGTGGGCGAGCGCGAAGTGGTCGTCGATTTGAAGCCGGCGGACGGAACCAAGACCGTCGCGGTGCCGTAGTTGGCTCGCAATTTTCCCCCATCGTGAAAAAGAGAAAGGCCGGACAAACAGGTCCGGCCCTTTCACACACGCGCACCTGAGAACCGAGTGCGCCAACAACGGGGACACCATAACCCGCGCCGTGTCCCCCACCAGTCACCAGTTCTGGGGACGTGGCAAGCAAAGTGGTTTTGGCCGCCCAAGCCTGCCAACTTGAGACACACCTGGGGAACCGACACTTTCGCGAGGTTTGTGGCGGTTTCGTCCGGGCGCGGCGCGTTGACTTCCAATTGCGCCGCGTGGCCGCGCTCGCTTCGTCACTTGTCGCCCCCGGCGCCCGGTGGTTAAGGTCCAGCCATGCCGCTTTTGCAGGCCCAGCGTCTGGGCAAGAGCTTCGGCGAAATCCGCGCCGTGGACGGCGTCAGCTTCTCCGTGAAGGCTGGCGAACTCTACGGCCTGCTTGGCCCCAACGGCGCCGGCAAGACCACCACCATCTCGATGATCGCCGGCCTGCTCAAACCCGACGCCGGCGAGGTCACGGTGGACGGCACGCCGTTCTGGTCCGACCCGCAGCGGGCCAAACGCATCATGGGCGTGGTGCCGCAGGAGCTGGCTCTCTACGAGGAGTTGACCGCGTGCGAAAACCTCGAGTTCTGGGGCCGCATGGCCGGCCTCACGCCCCGCGACGCCCGGCAGCGCACCAATGAATTGCTCGAAGCGCTCTCGTTGACCGACCGTGCCCGCGACGCGGTGAAGACTTACTCGGGCGGTATGAAGCGCCGCGTGAACCTGGGCTGCGCGCTCCTGCATCATCCCAGGCTGCTGCTCCTCGACGAACCCACCGTGGGCATCGATCCCCAGGCGCGGTTGAACATCCTCGAATTCATCCGCGGCCTGCGCGCCAACGGGACCGCCATCCTTTACACGACGCACTACCTCGAAGAAGCCGAGACGCTCTGCCAGCGCATCGGCATCATCGACCACGGTCGCTTGCTGGCGGAAGGCACGCTGGGCGAACTCCAGGAGCGCCTGGGTGGCGACCGGTTGTTCGTCCTGGAAGGCGACCTGACCGGCGCCCAACCGGACGCCTGGCCGGGCTTTCGCGAACGTTTCCGCGTGATACAACAGGCGGAGAAACACCTTGTCGTCGCGGCGGTGGGCCAGCGCGATCCCTCCGATTGCCTCAAGGAACTCCTCGCCCTGCCGGTGCGCGTGGAAAACGTCACGCTCAAGCGGCCCAGCCTAAACGACGTGTTCCTCCAACTCACCGGG
>JAKCAB010000061.1 GCA_021839785.1 bacterium
CCAGGACGGTGCCATCGGCTTTGAGCGCCAGGCTGTCTCGCGCAATCGCCACCACGTCACGGAAGCGGTCCGGGGTCATGCCGCCCAGGCCGCGGCCCCAGCCCACCAGCCGTCCGTCCGTCGTGAGGGCCAGGGCGTACGAACTGGCCGCCACAAGGGCGCCGACGCCCTGCAAATCCGCTGGCACGGTCGTTTGGCCATATTCCTGGTCTCCCCACGCGACCACCATGCCGTCGGCTTTAAGGGCCAGGCTGTACATGCCGCCCGCGGCAATTGCGATCACCTTGCTCAAGCCCGCGGGCACCTCACGTTGGCCCCGGCTATCACTACCCCACGCCACCACCGTCCCGTCCGCTTTCAAGGCCAGCGAATGCCCGCTGCCTGCCGCGATCCCGATTACTTGGTTCAGACCCACCGGTGCGTTGGTCTGTCCGTTAGTATTATCCCCCCAGCCAACCACCGTCCCATCCGCCTTGAGCGCCAGACTATGACCAGCCGAAGCCGCGATGGCCACGACGTTGCTCAACTCATCGGGGACGGGGCTTTGCACCACTGAGCCGGTGCCCCACGCCACCACCCGCCCATCGGCTTTGAGCGCCAGGCTGCCGAACGAGGTGGCGGCGACCGCGATCACCTGACCCAGGCCCTCCGGGACCGCGCACTGGCCGAACTTATTGTTGCCCCAGGCCACCACCGTCCCGTCGGCCCGGACCGCGAGGCTATGCCGCTCGCCCCCGGCCACGGCCACGACATTGCTCAGGCCTTCCGGCACGGCGCACTGGCCGTCTTCGTTCTGGCCCCACGCCACGACTCGCCCGCTGGTGTCGATGGCGAGCGTGTGCTGAGAACCAACGGCCACCTGGACGAAGCGGGTCGTGGGTTCGATCCCGGGCCAGGCTGAACTGCCCCAAGCCCGCGGGCTGCCGACAACCGTGGGGCGCGCCGGCACACCGGCCCGCAATGGGCTTGCCGCCAGGAGCAGGCAGACCAGCCACGTCCCGCGACGCCCGATGCCTCGACCTCCAGTCCCCACCGAAGCGCCCGCGCGACGCCGGCCAAACCACCAGGCCACCGACAACGTGCTTAATCCCGAAAACCGAAGTGGGGAGCACGCCCGCCCGCGGGTGTGGCGGGACGCGCCTCGCGTCCAGCGCCTGGGGGCACACGCCGTCCCGGCGGTGGCCGCACGGCTGCCGACCAGCACCGTTTTCGGCGAGGGCGCCGAAAACCGCCCGCGGGGCGCGTGCGCTCCCCAACTCAACTTCGGTTTTCGGGTTAATGGGAATCCGTCAAGCAATGAGTGATGATTTTGCGCGGGCGGCGGCTTTTGTGTCTTCATGGCCGGAAGTCTCGTTCGGTTTTGCCAGGCAAGCATCGGGGTCCGACTTTTACCTAAGCCTATTCCGTGCCAGGTCGGGAGCGGCGTCCGGCGAGGATCGTGCCAGCGGGGCCTTGGTGCGGCCGCGGGGACGCCCGCCTTGTGTCCCGTCTCCCTTCGACCCTCCTTGCTGGATTCTTGCCAGCCGGGCGCGGGAGGACGGCGCGCGGTACCCGGCGCTGCGCGTCGCCGACGCTTTTCCGGTTTGACGCTTCCCCGGCTTTGGTTTGAACTCGCCCCGCCTGTGATTCCCACAAATTAACTGTCGAGCCTATGAAAACGCAGCTTTCCCGTCGCTCTGCCCTCAAATCCTTCGCCACCGGCGCCGCCGCCTTGGGCGCGGTCTCGCTCACCGGTCCGGCCTTCGCCGCGGAAGCCAAAAAATGGAAAGGGAACATTCACCATTCCGTCTCCGCGTGGTGTTACGGCAGCTTGTTCAATCCGGGCCGGAACAAGCCCGCGAAGATGACGTTCGAGGAGTTCTGCCAGGAATGCGCCCGGATGGGGCTGGAGTCGGTGGAATTGCTCGGGCCGGATCAATGGCCCGCGGTGAAGAAGGCCGGCCTCACTTGCGCCATGTGCAATGGCCCGGACAGCATCGGCTACGGCTGGAACCGCGTGGAGCACCACGACGACCTGCTCGCGAAGTTCGAGAAGGCGATCCCGGAGGTGGCGGCGAACGGCTTCCCGAACATCATCACCTTCTCCGGCAACCGGAAGGGCAAGGACAAGTGGGGCGAGTACGCGCTCAGCGACGAGGAAGGTCTGGAGAATTGCGTCAAAGGCCTGAAGCGCTTGGTGCCGCTGGCCGAGCAGCACAAGGTGAACGTGATCCTCGAACTCCTGAACAGCAAGGTGGACCACAAAGGTTACATGGCCGACAAGAGCGCGTGGGGGATCGAGCTCTGCAAGCGCGTCGGTTCGGAGCGGCTGAAACTGCTCTTCGACATCTACCACATGCAGATCATGGAGGGCGACATCATCCGCTCGATCCAGGAGCACGGAGAGTATTTCGGGCACTATCACACCGGTGGCAACCCGGGCCGGCACGAGATCGACGACACGCAGGAGCTGAACTACACCGCGGTGATGCGGGCGATCGCCGCCCGCGGGTACAAAGGTTTTGTGGGCCAGGAATTCGTCCCCGCCCGACCGGATGCCCTGGCGTCCTTGCGTCAGGCCATCGAGATTTGCGACGTGTAAGCTACTCCCAAAGGGCGCCGGCGAGTCCCGCGGGGTGGCCGCGAGGTGTGAGCCGCCTTGGGCGGGCGTTTGAGAGGGGGTAACTCCTGGGCTGAGGAG
>JAKCAB010000187.1 GCA_021839785.1 bacterium
AGTCTGGGGTTGCCCTGGCTACGACGCCAGCGTTCGTATTCTTCGCGGGTCTTCGCTTTGAACACGAAGCCGCGCGGGCGCGGATAGGGGTTCAACTTGTCCGCCTGTTGCTGCAACGCCCAGGCACGACGGAGCGCTTCCGCCGGCGCGAGATCGGCGGTGTCGTCGGTCCTCCGTCGCCTGCCCACGACTTTCATGGCGGGAGAGTAGCAGCGCGGACGAAGCTTGCGAAGCCCCCGTTGTTCCGGCCGACACACAGGTCGGCCCCACCGGGGAGGCGGGTTGAGCAGCGCCCGGTAGTTGAAACGGTCGTTCGGCGCCGCATCGCCATTCAGCGTGAAGTCGGTCCAGTCCTCCGCGCGCAGGCAGTCGTCCGCCCATTTGAAATCGAGGACCGCCGGCGGTCGCGTCAACCCGAGCGCCGACCACGGCAACGCGAGTTCAAGCTCGTTGCCCGCCATCCGGAACTCGGCGGTGCCGACCGCCTGCCAGGCGTTGTTGATCCGGCGCTCGATGCAGGCCTGGTTCGCGGCCGGCCGCGTCGCGTTCACCCGCAAATCGTAACCGAGCCAGCCATTGGTCGCGTTGCCGTCCACGTCGAGGAGCAGCACCATCCAGTTCGTGTCGGTGGCGGGCGTGATCGGCTCGCGGGTGCGCACATAAAACCACGCGGTCGTTGCGTCGAAGCTCAGTTTCGCCGCGATGATGTCGTTGCGGCCGGTCTGGTTTTCGTAGGTGACGTGCTTGTCCCAGCCGCGATGCCGGCGATGGACTGGATCGCCGATGGTGTCGCGAAACTCGGGTTCCACCGCGCGCCAGTCGTCGAAGTGCCCGTCCACTTGGATCGGCGCAGGCCGGACCGGTGGCAGTTCGCGCGCGCCTTTGTAGCGCCGGACGAAACTGACGAGTTGGTAGAAATAGTCGTCGCCGTGGCCGCCGCGCATCGGCTCGAGGTCGCGGCTGTGTTCCTCGTCGAACTGGTCCACGAACATGACCGGCCGCTTGACGCCGTTGAACTCGGCGAACCGCCCGGCGATCCACTCGTTCCAGCCGGTGACAAAGATGAACCGAGGATCTTCCGCCAACGCGCGCGTCCACTGCTCGGCCACATTCAGGCCGAAGGCGACGGCGTTTGGCCGGGTGTCGGTGGCGCCCTCGTGGAAGCTGCGTCCGCGCGCGCCCGGTTCGCTCATCGAACCGAGGCGGTGGCCGACCGCGTTCTGCGCGACGCCGACGGACATCTGTTCCTTCTGGCCGGCCGAGTTCGTGAACACGTGTTGGGGATGGACTTCGAGCCAGCTCCACTGATCCGGACCGGTCGGGCCTTGGAAGTAATCCGGCTGCGGTTTGCGGAACGTGAAGAAATCGCGCAGCCGCTGGGTCTCGGCGTCGGCCGTCAGGAGGCGCAAGGTGCGATCGCCGCCCGCCGGCTTGCCATCGACAAAAGCCTCGCCGCCCGCCAGCACGTCGCCAGTGTGGCTCCACCAGCCGACCTTGCCTTGCGGCGCGGACAGCTCCAGGTAGTACGTGCCCGGCGCCAGCGGCGGACTGAACGAGAGCATCCGCCATTCGTTGTCGCGCACGTTCGCGAAGCGCTGGCTGGCCTGGCGCTCGCCGGCCGGGCCGTCGCGGAACAGCGTGAGCGTTATGGCCACGCCCGAGGTGTTCCAAGTCGGAAAACGACCGCCGATTTTCTCCAGCGGCTCCGCGGTGGTGAAGCTTTGGCCCAGCGTGTGGTCGGGCTGAAGTTGAACGGCGGTGTTTTGCTGATCGTTGCCGCCGTGGTCGAGGATCATCGCCGGATCGGCGAGGATCAGCGGTTTGCCGGCCCAGCGAAACCAGAGTTCGGGGTAGAGCCCCGGCGCGTAAAGGTCGTGCCAGAGTTCGCGCACGACCTTGGCCGGATCCCAGAACGGCGTGAGAAAGGCGACCTGTGGTGTGCGGTTGCCCGCGGCGCGCATCTCCGACCACACGCGCAGCAAGGCCATGTAATCGGCCTTGTAAGTGATCTGGTTCGTGACATCGAAGATCACCACGTCCACGCCGGCGTCGGCGAGCATCTGCGCGTGTTTGCGGAGCACGCCTTCGTCCTGCGTGAGGTAATAGCCGAAGACCGATTCGCCCCAGTGATGCGGCGCGTGGAGCGGGCCCCACAGCGGGCTGTCTGGCTTGGACATCGCGTCGGGGTCTTGCGCGAGAATCTTTGTGACGTCGTACGGTCCGCCCTGGATATGCGCGCCGTGCCAGAGGAAATAGAAAATGCCCACCGTGCGGTCGGTGCGCGCCGGGCCGACCTCGGCGCGCAAAGGCACCACGCGGCCCAGCGCGTCGGTGGCGACCCAGGTGTCGGCGAAGGTGTCCCAGGCCGGGGCTTCGACGGCGTGCAAACCGGTCGCTGCCAGAAGTGCGAGGAGCAAACAAAGACCAGGCGAATGCCGGAGGCGTCGAGGCCAGCCTGCATTCGCAGTGTGGGCGGAAGTCATGGGCGGAGGTTACCCGCGCCTTCCGCCAAGGCAACGACCGCCTTGCGCCGACGCAGTTCCCGGCGGGGCGGATTTTCTCGCCGTGGACATGTTCGATTTCAACCCAATTTCCGCAATTGAAGTGGTGGTCGAAGGGGGATTGAGTGAACAAAACTGGGGGCGATGAGCGCATTTGCATCGCTGGTTTCGGTTCATCT
>JAKCAB010000866.1 GCA_021839785.1 bacterium
CCGCCGACCAGGTCAAAGACGGTGTTGTGATTTCAGTGGGCGGCGGCGTTTATGAATTGGCCGCGCCACTCACGATCACGCCGGACGATGCGGGTGGCGCGCGTCACCTGACGATTGCTGCCGCGGCGAACGAATCTCCGGTCCTGAGCGGCGGGCGCGTGATCAAAGGCTGGCGGCCCGTTGCCGGCCGGCCGGAGCTTTGGGAGGCGAACATCCCGGACGTGCGGGCGGGCCAGTGGTACTTCCGCCAGTTGTTCGTGAACAACCAACGCCGCCAGCGGGCGCGGACGCCGAACACCGGTTATTACCGCATCCAAGGCGACAGCCCGCAGGACAAACCGGTGAAACTCCATTTCAAGCCGGGCGAGATCAAGCAGGCGTGGGCGGACGACGGTGACGTGGAGGTGATCGCGCTCCTGGCGTGGGCGGATATCCGCATGCAAATCCGCGCCGTGGACGAGGCCAACCACGTGGCCACGTTGTCCGGCGACCCGCGGCCGTCGAACCGCGAGAACAACGCCGAGTACTACATCGAGAACGCCCCCGACGGCCTCGACCAACCCGGCGAATGGTATCTGAACCGGCGCACCGGCGTGGTGACTTACTGGCCATTGCCGGGCGAAGACATGACCCAGGTAAGAGTCGTGGCACCGCGACTCGAGGAACTGGTGAGGGTGGAAGGCGACTTCGCCGGCAAGCGCGCGGTCGAGCATCTGACGCTTCGCGGTCTGACGTTCGCCGAGACGGATTGGACGTTGGGACCGAATGGCTACGCGGACACGCAGGCCGCGATCGCGACGCATGGCGACGTTTTCGCCGAGGCGGCGACGGATTGCATCATTGAAGACTGCACGTTCACCCGCCTGGCCGATTACGCGCTCGAATTGGGGCGCGGCTGCCAGCGCTGGCGGGTGGTGGGCAACGAGATGTTCGACTTGGGCGCGGGCGGCGTGCGGTTGGGCGTGCCGGACAAGCGGGGCGATGCATTCGAGCAGAACCACGGCCACGTCGTGACCGACAACCACATTCACCATGGCGGCCTGATTTTCGCGCCGGCCGTCGGCCTCGTGATTCTGCAAAGCGGCCAGAACCGCGTTGCGCACAATCACATTCACGACCTGTACTACTCGGCCATTTCGGTCGGCTGGAACTGGGGCTACCAGGAAACCCCGTGCCGGGAAAACCTCATCGAGTTCAACCACCTCCACGACCTCGGCAAGTCGCTGCTGAGCGACATGGGCGCGGTGTACACGCTCGGCATTCAAAAGGGTACGGTGATCCGCAACAACCTCATTCACGACGTGAACGCCTTCACATATGGCGGCTGGGGCTTGTACACCGATGAAGGCAGCACCGACATCGTGCTCGAAAACAATGTCGTCTATCGCTGCAAGAGCGCTGGGTTCCACCAGCACTACGGGCGCGACAACGTGGTCCGGAACAACATCTTCGCCTTCAACAAAGAGAACCAACTGATGCGCACCCGCGCCGAGGCGCACATCTCGTTCAGCTTCACGAACAACATCGTCTGTTTCGACTCCGGGAACCTGCTGGGCAGCAACTGGTCGAACGACCATTACGTGATGGATCGAAACGACTATTACGACGCGCGGTTGGGCGCGAATGCGGCGGCGATGCGTTTCGCGGGGGCGACGCTCGACGAATGGCGGAAGCGCGGGCACGACGTCAACTCAATCATCGCTGACCCGCTGTTCGTGGCGCCGGAGAAATTCGATTTCCGGCTCAAGCCCGAATCGCCGGCACTGAAGCTGGGCTTCAAGCCGATCGACCTCCGCACGGTGGGCGTCCGGCCCAAAGGCCAGCGCGACTGAGCCGGACACGTTCGCTGGCCCAAAACAAACCGCCGGCGCTTGGTTCAGCGCCGGCGGAGCAATCGTTTCGTGGAAGGGCGCACGCCCCAATGTCGTCGGCGCTATCTGCGCGTGGCCTTGCGCGGCGGGTCGTACACTGCGGCCGCGACTTCGCCGGGATCCAGCACCCAGACCCCGCCGCTGGGCAGGAAGAGCACGAGTTGGCGGCGATCCGGCGAGAAGAGCAAATGATCGCTGCTCGCCACCGGCACGGTGGCACCGCTGGTCAGGTGCAGGCTAAATGGCCGGAAAGGACTGCGCTCCAGGATGTCTTTAATTTGGGCTGTGGTCATACGCGAGCGCCAGGCTCTACCGGCCCTTCGGATCGAGGTTCGCCTTGAGTTGTTCCGGGGTCACGGCGGACTCGACGCCGTTGGGCGGCACGTCGGCGTGCGCCATCCAGACGATCGCGTTGAGCACGACTTTGCGGAAGTTCTCATTGCCCCAGTTCTTGTGGTAATGGCCGCCGGTGAAACCGAACCCGCGCCCGCCGTCCGGTCGTTCGTAAACCCACATCATGGTCTGTGGCTCTTTGTCCTCGAGCACGGCTTTGCGCACCGCCGGGTTGCCTTCGTGCGGGCCGTCGCGACGACTGAGCGATTCTTTGGGCGGCAACGCGGTGAGGATCGGCGTCACGCCTTTCATGCCGTCCACGAAGCGCATGTGGTAATACCACTCATCCAAGATACCAAACGGCTTCACACCACTGGTGACGGGGTGTTGGGGCAGCGTCTTGAAGTCGGCAAACCAAGTCGGGTTCACGGACCAGTCGGTTTCAAAGTAGCCGCCGATCCAGTTGAGGAA
>JAKCAB010000063.1 GCA_021839785.1 bacterium
ACGCTTCGTGTATGGCGCGCTACGACTGAGCTGGGATTGAGCGCCGGTGGATGGCGGATTTGACGCTCACCGGCCGGGGTGCTTAACCTCCGGCCGGTGCGAGCGACACAATCCGCGGCTTCAGACCGAAGGCCACATGACTCGATGATTCGCGATGCCGGCAACCGCGAGCGGCTCCGCCGGGCGCCGCTTCACCTGCCTGCGTCCGCCGCACAACGCGCGCGTTCACCGCGGCTTGCCGGCACCGTCTGCTCCGCCGCCGGTTTCACCAATCCATGACCGAACCCGCCATCACTCCCGAACTGGTTGCCAAACACAACCTCACGCCCGAGGAATACGCCAAGATCCTGCAAATTCTCGGCCGGACACCCACGTACACCGAACTGGGAATCTTCTCGGTCATGTGGAGCGAGCATTGCTCGTACAAAAACACCCGGCCGCTGCTGCGCACCTTCCCAACCCGGTCGCCGCAGATTCTGGTCGGCGCGGGCGAGGAAAACGCGGGCATCATCGACATCGGCGACGGGCTGGCGATCGCGTTCAAGATGGAGTCGCACAACCATCCCAGTGCGGTGGAGCCGTTCCAAGGCGCGGCCACCGGCGTAGGCGGCATCATTCGCGACATTTTCACGATGGGCGCCCGCCCGGTGTGCGCCATCGACTCGCTCCGCTTCGGCGACCTGGCCGATCCCGAGGTGCGGCGGCTTTTCCGGGGCGTCGTGGCTGGCATCGCGCATTACGGCAATTGCTTCGGCATTCCCACGCTCGCCGGCGAGGTCTATTTCGACCCCAGCTATGCCGGCAACCCGCTCGTGAACGTGTTTTGCCTGGGGGTGCTGCGGCACGATCAGATCGCCCGCGGCGCGGCCAAAGGCGTCGGCAACCCGGTCTTTTATGTGGGACCGGCCACGGGGCGGGACGGCCTGGCGGGGGCGGCCTTTGCCTCGCAGGATCTGACCGACGAATCTGCCCAACAGCAGCGCGGCGCGGTGCAGGTGGGTGATCCGTTCATGGAAAAGCTGGTGTGCGAAGCGTGTCTCGAATTGCTCGCCACCGGCGCGGTCGCCGGCATTCAAGACATGGGCGCCGCCGGATTGACCTGTTCGACTTGTGAAACCGCCGCCCGCGCCGGCACCGGCATCGAGATCGAACTGGCGAAGGTTCCCCAGCGCGCGGCGAACATGACGCCCTACGAAATCATGCTCAGCGAGTCGCAGGAGCGGATGCTGATCATTGTGCACCAAGGCCGCGAGGAAGAGGTCAAACGCATCTTCGACAAGTGGGACCTGCCGTGGGCGGAGATTGGCACCGTCACCGACACCGGCCGCATGGTGGTGAAAAACCACGGCCAGGTCGTCGCCGACATTCCGGCCAAACTCATCGCCAACGAATCGCCAGTCTATGACCGCAACGCGAAGGAGCCCGCTTATTTGCAGGAAGTCCGGGCGTTCCGCCTCGACGGCGTGCCCGACAGCCAGGATCCGATCGCCGATCTGAAGCGGCTGCTCGCCTGGCCAACGATCGCGTCCAAGAATTGGGTTTACCGCCAATACGACCACATGGTCCGGGACGGCTCCGTGGTTTGCCCCGGCAGCGACGCCGCGGTGGTCCGCATCAAGTCCGATTCCTTGCCCCCAGTCTCGCGCGAAGGAGGCGAAGCAGGTATTTCCACTTCGCTTTCTTCGCGCGACACTTTCCCGGAGAAATTCCTCGCCATCACGAGCGATTGCAGCGGGGCCTACGTCTATCTGGACCCGTACGAGGGCGGGAAGGCGGCGGTGGTCGAAGCGGCGCGCAACCTCGTTTGCTCCGGCGCGCAGCCGCTCGGCGTGACGGACAATCTGAATTTCGGCAACCCGCACAACCCGGAGTTGTTCTGGCAACTGCGCGAGGCGGTGCGCGGCCTGGCCGACGCCTGCCGCGCGCTGAACACGCCGGTGACCGGCGGCAATTGCTCGCTCTACAACCAAAGCCCGGCCGGCCCGATCGATCCCACGCCCACGGTGGCAATGGTTGGCCTGATCGAAAAACCGGAGCACATCACCACGCAGTGGTTCAAGGACGAAGGCGACGCCATCATCCTGCTGGGCGCGGCGCTGGATCCGGCCGACCCGTTGCACGGGCTCGGCGGCAGCGCGTATTTGCAGGTCATCCGCGGCCAGAAGACCGGTTCGCCGCCGCCCTGCGATCTCGCAACCGCGAAGACGCTGCACACGACGTTGCTGGGCTTGATCCAGGCCGGTGGCGTCAAGAGCGCTCACGACTGCAGCGAAGGCGGGCTGGCAGTGGCGTTGGCGGAGAGTTGCCTCAGCCAACTCCTGGCCCGGAACACCCCGCGCTTGATCGGCGCAACGGTGGATTTGACGCCGCTGGTCGCGCCGCCCGCGGCAGTCGGTGCACCCGGCGTTTCCGCGCCAGCCAAGGCGCGCCAGGACGCGCTGTGGTTCGGGGAAGCTCATTCGCGGGTGGTCATCACTTGCGCGCCGCTGCACGCCACCAAGATTGTGGAACGGGCGAAACTGATGGGCGTCCCGGCGGCGCGGATCGGCACCGTTGGCGGCGACAAGCTGAATTTGAAAACGCCGGCGGGAGAATGGTCCGCGCCCGTCGCCGGCCTGCACGATCCGTGGTGGAACAGCCTCGCGCGCGCGATGGCCTAGCAGGTTTTGGGCCG
>JAKCAB010000790.1 GCA_021839785.1 bacterium
GGCTGGGACAGGAGCCCTCGATGCTCCTGACGAATGTTGCGGTGCAGGCGACGCGGCGTTCGGTGTGGGGGGGCGTGAGCGGTTACCTGACGCGGTGGCGGGTGGCGGAAACCATCCGGTGCATCCAACAGAGCTACCGGTGGGAAGCCCTGCGGGGGTTGGACGACGAACGGCTGCGCAACCCGGCGGCGCGGGTGAGGGCGGCGGCGTATTGTGCGGCGGTGTGGCTGGGCGAGTCGCTCAAGCTGGCGGTGCTGGCGACGCGCGTCAGCCGCATCGCCAAACGCTGCTTCGGCGGGCCCGAGTTTCATTACTACGCCCTGGCCGATGGGCTCGCGAGGTTGCTCTCGCGACTGGGGCAACGCTGTCCCCTGTGTCGCCCCACACCCACGCCCGCCATGACTAACTCCCAACGCTGTTTCGCCTTCGGTTAGAAAACTGGGGAATGTCCTGGCCCGGCGCACCTTGACAGCCGTTCGGCGGTTCTTGGACACTGCCCACTTTATGGCTGAGCCCAAAGTCAATGAATTGATGGAAAAGATCGTGTCGCTGTGCAAGCGGCGCGGGTTCATTTACCAGTCGTCGGAAATCTACGGCGGCATCGCGGGCTTTTGGGATTACGGCCCGCTGGGCGCCGAACTCAAGCGGAACGTAAAGGACCTCTGGTGGCGGACGATGGTCCACGAGCGCGAAGACGTGGCCGGCCTCGAAGCCACGATCATCATGGCGCCCCAAATCTGGAAGGCGTCGGGTCACGTGGACACGTTTAGCGATCCGATGTGCGACTGCCTGCTGACCAAAAAGCGGTTTCGCGCGGACCAGATCGATCCGCAGTCGGGTATCGCCTACCACTACACCGGCGCGCGGGACACCGTGACGGGCCGGCAGATTGACGAGACTTACTCCGTGCTACTCCCACCAGGCAAGCCAGCCGAAAGCGCCCGCAAAACGGCCACGCAGTTCTACCTCCTGCGCGGCCTGCTCAATGTCGAGCTGCTCGGCGAAATGACGGAGAAGATCGAGAACTCGCAGCGGTTTAACCCCGACAATGGCTCGCTGTTGACCGAACCGCGCGCTTTCAACTTGATGTTCAAAACCTATGTCGGCCCGGTCGCCGACGAGGAGAACGTCGCCTACCTGCGCCCCGAGACCGCGCAGGCCATTTTCGCGCAGTTCAAGAACGTGCTCGAAACCTCGCGACAGAAGGTGCCGTTCGGCATCGCGCAAACCGGCAAGGCGTTCCGGAACGAGGTGACGCCGCGCAACTTCACCTTCCGCTCGCGCGAGTTCGAGCAAATGGAGCTGGAGTTTTTCATCAAGCCGGACGAGGTGATCGAGGCCATCCACGGCCGCGTGGCCACCGTCGCCGACGGCTCGTGGCAGGGCGAGCCGCAGCCGAACTGGGGCTGGGAGGTCTGGCACAAGTACTGGGTCGAGCAACGCATCCGCTTTTACGAAGGCATCGGCCTGCCGCGCACCACGCTGGAGGAATACTGGCAGAAGCCGGAGGAACTCGCGCATTACGCCCGCGCCTGCGTGGACATTCTGTTCAAGTTCCCGTTCGGCACGCAGGAGCTCGAAGGCATCGCCGCGCGGAGCGACTTTGACCTTTCGCAGCACCAGCGTTTCTCCGGCAAGTCGATGGCGGTGTTCGACGAGGAATTGAAGGCCGCCTGGGCGAAGCTCGACCCGGCAAAACAGACCGAGCTTTCGCAACGCTATTACCAGGCGCGTCTGAAGTACCTCACTAAGTCCGGCGAACCTCGCGAAAAAGCGGAGAAGCTGGCCCGCGCGGACGCCGAAGGTCTCGCTAAGGGCAATTACGTCCCGCACGTCATCGAGCCGTCCGCGGGGGTGGACCGGCTGATCCTGGCGCTGATCACCCACGCCTACGCCGAGGACGAGGCGCCGGACGACAAGGGCAAGCTCGAGAAGCGCGTGGCGATGCGGTTCCACCCGCGCATCGCGCCGATCAAGGTGGCGGTGTTCCCGTTGTTGAAGAACCGGCCGGAGCTGGTCGCCAAGGCGAAGGAAGTGCGCGACTTGTTGCGCCCGCACCTGACCGTGTTTTACGACGACGCGGGCGCCATCGGCCGGCGGTATCGCCGCCAGGACGAGGCGGGCACGCCGTTCGGGGTGACGATCGACTTCGATACCCTGGGCGAGAAAGGGCCGGAGTTGAAGGACACGGTCACGCTGCGCGACCGCGACACGATGAAACAAGAGCGGGTGAAGATCGCCGACCTGCCAACGCGGCTGCTTCAGCGCCTCCGGTAAATGGACGCCACGGCTGCCGCCCTGCCAGCGACCTCGAAACGGGCCGCCGGTCTTTACACGGTCATTGCCATCAAACTCGGCAAGGCCCTTTTGTTGGCGGCGGCGGCGCTGGGCATTTACAGCCTGTTGGGCGACGACCTCTCGGCGGAGTTCGAGAAGCTGCTGCGGACGTTGGGGCAAAACCCGGAGCACGACTTCTGGACCACCGTTTCCGCCAAACTGGACACGCTCACGCCCGGCGGCCTGAAGTCGCTGGCCTCGGGCACGATGCTTTACGCGGTGCTGTTGTTCGTGGAAAGCCTGGGATTGCTCGGGCGGCGCGCCTGGGCGGCGTGGCTGGCGATTGGCGAGACGGCGTTCTTCATCCCGATCGAAGTGATCGACCTGCTGCAGCG
>JAKCAB010000799.1 GCA_021839785.1 bacterium
ACTTTCTTCCCGGCGATCGGGGGCGAGGATTCGGTCCGCGGGCGATGGCGCGCGGATTCGCGGGTTCCAGGATTGGCACCTGCCCGTGCTGCGGTCGGCCGCTGGGACCGCTGGGGATGGCCGGACGGCCGCCTGGCTTCGGGCGCCGCGCTTTTGGCGGCGGTGAGCCTGGTCCTCGCTTCGGTCTGGAAGCGCAGCCCGGTCGCGGATTCGGTCGCGACGGAGAACGTCCGCTGCGCCGCGGTCCGGGCTTCGGACGCGGTCAAGGGGCCTGGCTTGACCAAGAAGGGCCGGCGGTGGCGCCGCAAGGCCGCGGACCGTGCTGGGGCGCACGAGCCGATGCCGGCGATCGCCAACCGATGAATGCGCCGCGAGATGGCTTCCGCGCCGGACGCCGCGGGCCGGTCGGCCCTGAAGGCCGCATCGAGCGGGGCGGCAGGAATTTCCGCGACGACGGCCGCGCTCCACGGCGTTGGCCGGCGGACGATGAGGGCGAGCAGGCCGAACAACCCGCGCCACCGCATTCGAGCGCTGAGTAAGGCTGAGAACGTGTGGCCGGCCTGATCGGGCCCCGCGCCACGACCGCACCCTGCACCGGTTCGCGCCTGTGCAACGGTGGTCGTGGCCGGGGCCGGCGGCTTTCCCGGCAGGACACCGGCGGCGCGAGACCGGAATTCCCGCAAGACTGGCTTGCCTGACTGCCGACACCCGGTAAGCTCTCGTCACACATGAAATTCGAGACGCTCTGCCTGCACGGCGGCCACCAACCAGACCCAATTACGTTTGCCCGCGCGGTGCCGGTTTATCGCACTTCGTCGTACGTTTTCCGCAACACCGAGCACGCGGCCAACCTTTTCGCGCTGCGCGAACTGGGCAACATCTACACGCGGCTGATGAATCCCACCACGGACGTGCTCGAGAAACGCGTCGCCTTGCTGGAAGGCGCGCCCGAGCTGGGCGGGCTGGGCGTGGCGTCCGGCACCAGCGGCGTGTTTTACTCGGTGATCAATCTGGCTCAGGCGGGCGACAACATCGTCTCCGCGCGCAACCTTTACGGCGGCACTTACACGCAGTTCAACGACATCCTGCCCACGTTGGGCATTCAGGTGAAGTTCGTGGACTCGAACGACCCGCAGAACTTCGCCCAGGCGATCGACGCCAAGACGCGCGCGCTCTTTTGCGAAACCGTGTCGAACCCCGCGCTGGAGGTGACCGACCTCGAGGCGGTCGCGCAGGTCGCGCACGCCGCCGGCATTCCGCTGATCGTGGATGCCACGTTCTCGACGCCGTACCTGACGCAGCCGTTGAAGCACGGCACGGACATCGTGGTGCACTCGCTGACCAAGTGGTTCGGCGGCCACGGCACGGGCATTGGCGGCGTGGTGGTGGACAGCGGCCGGTTCAACTGGGCGGACGGCAAACACCCGCTCTACACCACGCCGGACGGCAGCTACCACGGATTGCGCTGGGGCGTGGACTTGCCCGATCCGTTGCGGCCGTTGGCCTTCATCTTGCGCATGCGGACGGTGCCGTTGCGCAACCTGGGCGCCTGCATCGCGCCGGACAATTCCTGGTTTTTCCTTCAAGGCATCGAGACGCTGCCGTTGCGAATGGAGCGCCACTGCGAAAACGCGTTGAAAGTGGCCCGGCACCTCAAGGCGCACGCGAAGGTGGAGTGGGTGCGTTTTCCGGGCCTGCCGGAAGATCCGATGTTCGCGCTGAATCACCGTTACCTGCGCGGCAAGGGCGGCTCGATGGTGGTTTTCGGCATCAAGGGCGGGAAGGCCGCCGGGCAGAAATTCATCGACTCGCTGAAGCTTTTCTCGCACTTGGCCAACGTGGGCGACGCGAAGAGCCTGGCGATTCACCCCGCCACCACGACGCATTCGCAACTCGACGAAACGGCCCAGCGCGCGGGCGGCATCACGCCGGAATTGGTGCGCCTGAGCATCGGCCTCGAGCACATCGACGACCTGCTGGCCGATCTCGACCAGGCGCTGGCAGCGGCGTAGCCGAGTCCAGTTTTCGCGAATGCCGGCCCGGGCTTTGCGGCCTGGGTCGGCGTTTTCGTTTCGCGTCGTGCGTTTGGGTGACCGCGCGAAGGAAAACCGGGATTGCTCCCGCGCCGGTGCGGTCGAGAATGGCCGCGTGTTATATTGATTGCCTTCGCGACGCCGCGAGGCCGTGGCGCCGCCGAAGGAACGCGGTTAGCTTCACCCCATGAACGCCCAAGACCTCATCCGCCTCGGCGTGCCGCTGGGCGAACCGCTCCGGCGCGCGACCGATTTCATCTGCGCCTACTGCCTGGGCGGTGGCGACCGCACGCGCCTGGGCGAAGAAGTCGCGGCCATCGTCCGCCATCCCGCCGCCTTCACCGACGACCCGCAGCGCGGCGACTTCGCCAAAGCCTTGCTGGCCGCCCCGCCGCCGGCGCGCGAACGCCCGGCCGCTTATCGCCAGTGGGGCACCAATCTCGAACCGGACGCCGTCCTGCAAATGGAAAAGGCCTGCCTGTTGCCGGTGTCGGTGGCCGGCGCGTTGATGCCGGACGCGCACGTGGGCTACGGCCTGCCGATCGGCGGCGTGCTGGCAACGGACAACGTGGTGATCCCGTACGCCGTGGGCGTGGACATCGCGTGTCGCATGAAGCTCACCGTGCTGGACCTGCCGT
>JAKCAB010000122.1 GCA_021839785.1 bacterium
ACAAATTGAATACCGCCCGTGCTGTTCTGCACCGTGCCGTTGATATTGAGGTTGGCGCCCGCGTTCAGGCTGATACCGGCGCCCGTCGCCGCGAGATTGTTGATCGCGTCGATGTTCAGATCGCCTGAGTCGGCACGCTCGAACACCCCGCCATCCGTGGTGTTGGTCACGGTAAGCGTGGTGCCGGCCGCATGCGACAGCACCATCGGCGAACCCAGAGTGCCGACCCCGGTCGCGGCGTTCATCGCCAGCGTTCCGTTCACATCGAGCGCGCTGCCGCTGGTGCTGATCGCCCCCGCAGCCGCGCCGCCGCCGTTGGCGGTGAGGGTCAGATTTCCGTTGCCGGCAGCGTAGGTGATGGGCGCGTTGACGGCAATGCCGCCGGTGTTATTGAGCAGCGTCAAGCCGTTCTGCGCGGTGGTCGGAGTCAGCGCACCGACCACCGTGATCGCGCCGGTATTGTTCGCGGCGCCCACCGTCAAACCACCTGTAGTCGTGACGGTATTGAGTTCGCTATTGGACAGTTCCAGCGTCGCCGCGGAATTGTTGGTGCTTGCCGCTGCGACCCCGAGCTGAATCGCGTCGGCCGTGTTGTTCGGCTTCAGCATCACCGCGCCGCTGCCGGAACTGATTGCGCTGGTCAGCATCATCTCGTCCGCAATTAGTGTGACGGCGCTGTTGGTCGTGGCCAGGGTGCCGCCATTCTGCGTGAGTATCCGGTCGGTGCCGACCACGTTCAGCGTCGCTCCTGCCGGAGCAGTCACATTTCCGCCGAGCGTCATGTCGGAACCTGTAGTCAATGTCACGGTCGAACCGGCGCCGGCGGCGATCGAACCTGTGCCGGATACGCTCAGCGCGCCGCTGGTGGCGAGGCTGGTGTTGCCGGTGGTATCGACGGCGCCGTTGATGGTCGTGGCACCGGCCGAAGGCGTAGTCGACGGCGCGCCGGTGGCGCCCTGCGACTGCGTCAGGGTCTTAGCCCTGAAGCCGGACTGCACCGTGACATCCCGCGCCTGAGCAATATTCACGTCGCCCAGCCGGGTTGCGCCGACGCTGCCGTTGAAACTCACGGCACCGCCGCTGCCGGCAGTGATTGTCAGGTTCTCCGCACTTGCGGTGGCGCCAGTAAGCACATTGTTGAAGGTGACATTAGCGCCCGCGGTACTTGCGCCGGTGGTCGTATCGATCGTCGTCGTGCCCGCACCGTTCAACGCAACCGGGCTGGCGAAGCTCACGGCGTCGCCGGTGGTGCTAATCGAGCGCGGGCTGGTGATCGAAACCGAGCCCGTACCTGCAGTGCTGATCTGGGCGAAAGCGCCGTCGGTGCTAATGTTCTGCGCAATCGTGAGCGCGCCAGCGTTTTCCAAAGTCACGGCACCACCGGCGGTCGTAGTGATACCCGTAGTGCTGACGGCTGACGGCGCATCGGTTACGACACCGACGGTGAATCCGTTGACATCGCGATAGCTGAGGTTTCCTGCGACATTTGCGGCAAAGGTGGTGACGTCATTGCCCGCATTGGTTAGCGTGTACGGTCCGTTACCGAGCAACTGTAGCCCGCCCGCGGTCACGTTGTCGGCCGCGGTTGCCTGGGTCACCGCGCCGTAGGCGTTCAGCGTCAGGGTATTGGCCGCCGTCCCCGCGGTGCCCACGGTGAGGCCGTAAGTCGTATCCGCCGCGACGCCGGCAGTCTTCGCCGTACTTAAACCGCCAGCGCCGGCCCCTATCGAGAAGCCGTTGGCGTCGCGGTAAGACAGTGTAGACGCTGCGCCCGTGAGGTCGGCTACCAGCACGTTGATATTGTTGCTCGCCTGGTTCAGGCTGAACGCGCCCGAACCGATCAGGCGCAGGCCGTTCGCGAGCAACGAGCCACTACCCTGCGATACGCCACCGCCGATCTGGTTGAACGTGGCGTTGCCTGTCGTCTGCACCGTCGTAGTGTCGCCGCCCGCGCCGAGCACCATTCCGCCGCCAGTCGTACCATTCAGGAGGATGTCGCCCGATGCGCTCGCCCCACCAATAGTGTTCGTTCCGCTCGCTACCTTGATGTCGTTAGCGCCTGCGGCGCCCGTCCCGGTAAGTTGAATGATCGCCGACCCGGTCGAAGCAATACTGGAGTTGGACACCTCAACCCCAATGTTGGAGCTTCCGCTACCGCTGCCCACGCCCGCGAGGGTGATGACACCGCTGCCCGAGTTGGTGCTCGCCCCGTTGCTTAAATAGATTCCGCGGCTGCCGCCCGTTCCCGCGCCACCCGTGCCCACCATCGTCACATTGCCCAAGGTGCTCGTGACCGAAGCGCTATTCACCAAACTGACACCATGCGCGTTGGCCGAGCCAGTGAGGCCTGTGCCGCGGACATTGATGGCACCTGCGCCGGAGACGAGCTGCGCATTGTCGAGTTTCACCCCTTCGACCAGAGCGCCCGTCCCGATTGCAGCGGTAGTGAGCGGGTTGGCACCGCCGCCCAGCGTGATGCTGCCACCGTTGCTGTTGATTACCGTACCGGAGTTGAGTTGGATTGCGCCCGCTCCGTTACCGTCGCTGAAGTCGGAATTGAGCACCACGTTCAGCGCATTGGTCGTCGAGATGTCCGCACTGGCGGTATTGAAGACGATATTCCTGTCGGCCTGCAATGTGACTGTCTTGCCTGGCGTTGCACTCGTACC
>JAKCAB010000342.1 GCA_021839785.1 bacterium
CACCGGCGGCGTGGTGGTGACGAACCTGGCCGCGGCGCTGGAGACGCACGCCGGGGCGCTCGAACCGCACCTGACCCGGCTGGCCAGCAGCGAAGGCCAGGCGTTCACCGCGCTGAACGAAGCGTTCTTCACCGACGGGGCGTTCATTCACCTGCCGGCCCGGCGGGCGGTGGCGGACCCGATCCGGCTGGTGTTCATCGCCACGGGCTGCGAGCCGGGCGCCGCTGTGTTCACGCGGAACCTGATCGTTGCCGGCGCGGCCAGCCAGGCGACGGTGATCGAACAGTACATTTCCCTGGGCACCGATCCGCACGTCACCAACGCGGTGACCGAACTGGCCACCGACGACGGCGCGGCGATCGAGCACATGCGCCTCCAGGACGAAAACGAGTCCGCGTTTCACCTCGCCGCGTTTCACGGCCGGCTGGGGCGGAGCACGAACCTGAATCTGCATTCGCTCGCCCTCGGCGCCCGCCTCTCGCGGTACAACATTCGCGCCTGCCTGGCGGGCGAAGGCATCGAGGCCGTGCTCAACGGGCTGTACCTCGCCGACGGCCAGCGGCTCGCCGACCATCACATGATCGTGGACCACGCGCAGCCGAACTGCGCCAGCCACGAGTACTTCAACGGCATCCTGGCCGACAAATCCAAGGGCGTCTTCCACGGGCGCATCCTCGTCCGGCCCGGTGCGCAGAAGACCGACGCCAAGCAGACGAACAAGAACATGCTCCTGTCGGACGAAGCCACCGCGGACACCAAGCCGCAGTTGGAGATTTACGCCGACGACGTAAAGTGCACGCACGGCGCCACGATCGGGCAGCTTCATCCCGAGCACATTTTCTACCTGCGCGCCCGCGGCATTCCGCTGGAGACCGCGCGGCGGATGTTGATTCACGCCTTCGCCGGCGAGATCATCGACCGCGTCCGCAGCACGCCGATCCGGAGCGAGCTGGACCAGATCGTCTGGGACCGGCTGGAGCGACACGAACCCGTGCACGTCGGGGCGCACAACTGAGCGGCCGGGGAAACGACAACGATGTTTGACGATCTCAACGACCTGTACCAGCAGGTCATCATCGATCACAGCAAGAGCCCGCGGAACTTCCGCCGGCTTGCGGCCGCCACGCGCACGGCCCAAGGCCACAATCCCCTGTGCGGCGACAACATTGCGCTGTACCTCGAAATGGACGGCGACGTGATCAAGGACATCGGTTTCCAGGGCTCCGGGTGCGCGATCTCGAAAGCCTCGGCCTCGCTCCTGACCGAGGCGGTGAAAGGCCGCTCGAAGGCCGAAGTGAAGCAGATGTTCGAGCGCGTGCACGACCTCCTCACCAAAGGCCAGACCAGCGGGGGCGACCTGGGCAAGCTCGAGGTGTTCGCGGGCGTGCATAAATTCCCGGCGCGCGTGAAGTGCGCCATGCTGGCCTGGCACGCCACCCTCGCCGCACTCGACGGCCAGGACCAACCCGTCTCCACCGAGTAATTCCATCATGACGACCGCCACCTCCATTCCTGACAAAGTGGTCCTCACCCGCGACGTCGAGGCCACCGTCGTGCCCGTCGGCACCAAGGTGCAATTGCTGGCCGGCGAAACGGCCTACATCACCCAGGCGCTCGGCGGTACTTACACCGTCGTCGTGAACGGCAACATGTTCCGCGTGGACAATCGCGACGCCGACGCGCTCGGGCTGTCAGCGTCCGCCAAGGCGACGCCCGCCAGCGTCAAACCGCAGACCCGCGAGGAAGTGGAGAAAGAGGTTTGGAACACCCTTAAAACCTGCTACGACCCGGAAATCCCGGTGAACATTGTCGATCTGGGCCTCGTGTACGATTGCCAGGTCAGCCCGCTCGCCAGCGGCGGCACCTACAAGGTGGACATCAAGATGACCCTGACCGCGCCGGGTTGCGGCATGGGTCCAGTGATCCAGCAGGACGCGCAGAACAAGGTGCTGGGGCTCGAGAACGTGGACGAGGTCAACGTCGAGCTCGTCTGGGACCCGCCGTGGAGCCAGCACATGATGACCGAAGCCGCCCGGCTCGAACTGGGATTGATGTGAACATGGCCTGGGCACGCGCCCACTCGATTCCGCTGCAATGATCGCCGAAACCGCCCAACTGAAATCGAAAGTCAGCGCCCCTGCCTGGGACGCGGTGCGGGCCGACTTCCCGGCGCTGCACCAAACGGTCAACGGCCATCCGCTGATCTATTTCGACAACGCCGCCACCAGCCAGAAGCCGCTCCCGGTGATCGAAGCGCTGGACCGCTATTACCGGCAGGACAACGCGAACGTCCACCGCGGCATTCACGAACTGAGCAACCGCGCCACCACCGGTTACGAAGGCGCCCGTGAGCGCGTCGCGAACTTCATTCACGCCGCCGGCTCGCAGGAAGTCATCTTCACGCGCGGCACGACCGAGAGCATCAACCTGGTGGCGAACACCTGGGGCGTGGCGAATCTCAAACCCGGCGACCGCATCCTGCTCACCGAGATGGAGCACCACAGCAACCTGGTCCCTTGGCAACTTGTTGCCGCCAAGACCGGCGCCAAACTGGTTTATCTTCCGGTGACCGGCGACGAAGGACTGCTCAACCTCCGCCAACTCGATGCGGTGCTCACGCCGGGTGTGAAGCTCTTTGCCTTCACCCACATCTCGAACACGCTGGGC
>JAKCAB010000194.1 GCA_021839785.1 bacterium
GACAAGATGTACTCGCCGTCCACCACGCGGTACGCCGGGCCGAAACCGCGCTGCTCGAAATAGGTGCGGTAAATGTCGCCCATCTTCACGATGTTGGCGAGATGCACATCCTCCGCCTGGACCCAGGCCATGACATTGCGGGCGTCGTCGTCACTCAGGATGCGGGTGTGAACGTGGTCGTCGCCGGACCACCAGCCCAGTTTGCGCAGGTCCGTCCAACGCTTCGGTCGCAACGTGCGCTCGACGGTCTCGCCGGATTTGATGGTCACGTCTTCGAACAAAACTTCGTGCTCGACGCCGCGCCGCAAGCCGATTTGCCAGACGCCGGGCGCGAGCGCCATGTCGAACGGGCCGGGCGAACACCAGAAATGCACGCCCAGCGGGCCGGGCAGATTCGCCGCGCGCACGCCGGTGGCCGAGCCCTGGCCGTCGAATTGTGGCGCGAACTCGATGCCGTTGGCGGGCCGGCGTTGCAGGCCGTCGGTCCGCCACATCAAGCGGACCATTGCGGGCGTGGGCTGGCCGGTGTCGTCCGAAAGTATGGTAAGCTTCAGCCGGCCGGGCGGGGGCGTGGTCACGTCCAGCGAGACTGGCAACGCCGGTTGGCCGGGACGGTTGAACTGGAGTTGCAGCGTGGTGCGGCCGAACGGCAAATGCTCAAGACCGGCGACCGCGTAGGTCGTGCCGCCGGCGGCGACATCGAAAGTCACGCGGCTCGACTCGCCGCGTGGCTGCGAAAGGTCGGCCAGGCTGGTGCTGAAATCTGGCCTGCCGGCGCCCGCCAGAACTTCGATCAACAACGCGCCGGTGTCTCCCGGCTGCTCGACCGGCCCGGCGGGCGTCAAGCTCGGCCGCGGCGTGGCGAGGTCCAGGCGGAGCAAGCGCGGACACTGCTTGACCAACTCGAGCAGCCGGCCGGCCGCCTTCGCGCCGCGCGTCGCCGCGGCCTCACGCGCGGCATCGTCGCGGGCGTCGCGCCGTTGCTGATCGGCGGTGCGCAGCTCGCGGTTCAGCGACTCCAGTTCTGCGCGGTTCGCCTCGCCAAAAAGGTACCAATGGTTGTGCGCTAGCCGGCCGGCGAAGTCGAGGACCCCGGGCGGCGGCGAAGGTGTGCCGGCGGTCAGATGCGGCGCCAGGCCCAGCACAGCGACGGCAAACGCGAGTTTCAGCAAGTGATGTCGAGTGTTCATATGAAGGTCAGGTTGCGGACTGGTGAGGTCAGGGTTTGGGGGCGGGGGCGGCGTCAGGTTTCTCGTTGGCCACACGCGGCGGCGCCAGCACGCGCGCCTTGAACTGCCGCGCTTCGCCGTCGCGGGCGGGCGGGAAAACCGGGTCGCTTTGCGGCAAGGCTTCGAGCTGACAGCCGTCCTTGCCACGGACCTGAATGGTGCCCAGCGCGCGCACGCCGGACCAAAGGCGATCCTCGACGACGATTGAGGCACCAGCGGCCAGCCTGGTTGGCGTGCGCCCAAACCGGTGCAGCGTAAGTTGGTGATGGCCGGGGCCAACCCGGTCGTTGTCGAGCAGGTCGAGTTCCGGCGCGTACAACTCGGTGAGCGTGACCGGTTCGTCGTTGATCCGAAGCCGCACCGCCGGGGTGAGTTTTGGCGCCAGCGTTTTCAAGTACGTCTCGGTTTCGGCAAGGCTGATGCGACCGTCGCCGTTCGCGTCCATGTGCTCGCGCTCGTGCGCGGAGCCGTCTTCGAAGAACGTGAGCTGCACCGTCACGTCCACATTGCGCGCGCCGACCACGACTTCGACGCGGTGCTGGATATACCCGGCGAAAAAATCGTGAGCCGCGACCGACCCGGCTCCGGCGAGGACCACAGCCAGCACTCGGACAGCCCGCGAGGCGGCGAACCATGACAGCCGTGGCGACGGAGGTTCAGGCTTGGGCATGACTGAAAGCTTGTAACCTCGAACGCGCCCCAAGGCAAGCCGGGCCGCGGCGAATGCGCCGACTCCTTTGCCGCGCGGCCAGGCCGGCACGGCGCGGCGGTGAATGGCGGCTTTACGCCATGATCGCGTCGGCGACTTCCTTCGCCTTCGCTTCGCCAAACAACCGCCGCACCAGCGCCAGTCCGAACTCCACGGCCGTGCCCGCGCCGCGCGAGGTGATGATGCCGCCGTCTTCGACCACGCGTTCGCCGGCAAGGGCCAGCGGGAGTTCCTCGTTCACGGAGAAATGTGCCGTGTAGCGTTTGCTGGCGAGCAGGCCGGCGTCGGCCAGAACCGTGGGAGCCGCGCAAATGGCGGCGACCGGCTTGCCTGCGTCGGCGAAGGCCCTGGCCAGCTTGGCTGCGCGGCCATCCACGCGCAGGACCTTCACGCCCGGTCCGCCAGGCAGCAGCAGCAGGTCGAACTCCTCCGTCACCAAGTCCGCCAGCGCGGCGTCGGCGCGCACGCTCACGTTGCAGCGGCCGGCAACGTGTTTCTCGCCCGTCACCGCAGCCAGCACGACCTCCGCGCCGGCACGCCGAAGCAGGTCAACCGGCGCGATCATTTCGATCTCCTCGAAGCCGGGGGCCAGCAGGCACAGGACACGTTTCTTCATGGCGGAACGGTAAGCGCGTTCAGCGGCCTGGCCAAGTCAGCAGCGCTACTCCGGCTTCCGGTCCGCCCGCGCCTCGACGGCTTTGAGCATCTGCTCCCAGTACGGCTTGAG
>JAKCAB010000555.1 GCA_021839785.1 bacterium
GCGGCTTCCAATTTCTTGACCGCCGCCTCCACCTCGCGGGCCTTGAAGTCGATGCCTTGCTCGTACAAGTCACGCAACTGCGCGTCCGTGACCGAGAGCTTGGACTTGACCTCGCGCTCGACCACTTTTTCCACGGTGGCCTGCTCCAAGGCACGCGCCTCGAAGACCTCCGGCTTGAGGCCGGTGGCGATCAACTGGCGCCGATAAGACTCCTCGGACGGCGCCTTTTTCTTGGTATCGGCGATGAATTTGTCGGCCAGTTCCTTCGCCTTCGCCTTGTCCTCGTCGGTCGCGCGCTGGACCAGAATCCGCGTGAGCACCATCCGATCCAGCAGGCTGGCGCGCAGCGCGGGTTCGTCCTGGGGCGCGATGCCCTGGTTCTGCGAGGCCAGCGTGGCCTTCAGGGCCGTCACCGAATCGTCGAGTTCGGACTGACGGATTTCAAAGCCCTTGCCTTTGGCGATGACCGGGTCGTCGAACAACGGCACGCTGGTGGCGGCGGAAACTCTCGGCGCATGGCCCAGTAAACCGGCGAGCGCAAAGGCAGCCAAGGCGAGGCGGAAAAAGCGGAGTTGCATCGGATCAGAGCGTTACCACGTGGAGATTGCTGATGTCGGGGTCGCGGCGGAGTTGGTCCATCACCTCCGCCGGCGGCACGCTGTCGAGATTGAGCACGGTGAAGGCCTGCCCGCCTTCGACGTCGCGGCTCAAGCTCATGCTGGCGATGTTAACGTTGTGCCGGCCCATCAACGTGCCCACGTGCCCGACCATGCCAGGCCGGTCCTTGTTGTTCATCATGAACACCACCCCCGAAGGGATGATCTCGGTGGGCATGGAGAACACGCGGACGATGCGCGGATTTTCCGGCGAGCCGAAGAAGGTGCCGCCCGCCGACACCGCCTTTTCGCCGCCGCTGAACACCTGGACGTGCAGCCACTCGTTGAAGGTGACCGGCTCGTCCGACCGTTTTTCCTCGACCGAGATGCCGAGCGTCGAAGCCACGCTGCGGACGTTGACGTTGTTGAGGTGTTCCATGCCGGAGCGGCTCAAGAACCCTTCCAGGATCGCGCGGGTGACGGGATCGGTGTTGGGCAACTCCCGGGCCTTGCCACCGTAGGTGACGTAAATCCGGTCCACCTGCGCCGGCGCGAGCTGGCCGAGGAACCGGCCCAGCTTGCCACCCAACGCCAGGTACGGCCGCACCTGCTCGTAGGTCTTGGCGTCGATGTGCGGCAGGTTCACCGCGTTGCGCACCTCGCCGGTGAGCAGGTAATTCGTGATGACTTCGGCCACTTCGATGCCGCATTTCTCCTGCGCCTCCGCCGTGCTGGCGCCGAGGTGTGGCGTCAGCGTAATGGCCGGGTGCTTGCGAAACGGATGGTCCGCCGCCAACGGTTCGGCAACAAACACGTCCAACGCCGCCGCCGCCACCTTGCCCGAATCCAACGCCGCCAGCAGGTCTTGATCGACCACGATCTCGCCACGGGCGCAATTCACGATGCGCACGCCGGGCTTCATCTTCGCGAACGCCGCGGCGTTCAACATGCCCCGCGTCTCGTCGGTCGCCGGCATGTGCACGGTGATGAAGTCCGCGTCCCGGTAAAGCACGTCCACGTCACTGACCACCTCCACGCCCAGCGCGCGGGCACGGGCTTCGTTCAGGAAGGGATCATAGGCGATCACGCGCATCCCGAACGCGGTCGCCCGCTTGGCCACTTCCCCGCCGATGCGGCCCATGCCCAGCACGCCCAGCGTCTTGCCGGCCAGCTCCACGCCCTGGAACGCCTTCCGATCCCACTTGCCGGCGACCATCGTGCCGTGCGCCTGCGGCACCTTGCGCGCCAGGCTCAGCAGCATCGCGAACGTGAGTTCCGCGGTCGTGATGGTGTTCCCGCCGGGGGTATTCATCACCACCACCCCGCGTTCGGTGGCAGCATCCACATCGACGTTGTCCACGCCCACGCCGGCGCGACCCACCACGCGCAGTTTGGGCGCCGCTTCCATCACTTTGCGGGTGATTTTGGTCTCGGAACGCACCACCAACGCCGCGGCGTCGGCCACCACGGGCAGCAACTCAGCCTCGGGCAAGCGCTTGTCCAGCACCTGCACTTCAAACTCGGGGCGCTGCCGCAGCAACGCGATACCCTTGAGTGACACGGGGTCACAAACAACGATCTTCATAGGCGGAAATCGGCCTGACGCGAAACGGCGGCATTCTAAGGAAGAACGCTTGGAAGGTCAAACGTCGCAGCCGGGGGCAGCGACATGGCAGCACTTCTCGAAGTTGCCGC
The DNA here is from genome assembly GCA_021839785.1 of bacterium. The sequence continues at coordinate 2,292 of JAKCAB010000555.1, forward strand.
CGGCGCGCCGGCTTCTAGCCGGCTTAGCGTCGCCGCCAGTCTCGCGGGAACGTGATGCGTCTCAAGCCGGCTAGAAGCCAGCGCTCCGAATAACATGGGTCCGGTATGCGGATAACTCCGGGATGCCCCCGTAACATCGTGCCATCCGCGGTCGGTGTGCACGGAAAGGCCAGCCTCAAGGGCGTAGATAAACCCAAACTCCGCCGTGGGTGCCGCGGGAGCCGCCCTCGGTTGCAATCCGTAAATCGCCGACGAGCAGATCGGGTTTGCCGTCGCCGTTCCAATCCGCGACCGCGGGCTTGGCGCGGGCGCCGCTCCGCTGCGGAGTGCTGGCGGCGTTGTAGCCGTCCGGGTTGGCCGCCACCAGCGTCACGCCAGCGTCGAGGCGGGGTTCGGCCTTCGTGCCGACATTGCGGTGCCAGATGACTTCGCCCGCACCGCCACCCACGAACAGATCCGGCCGGCCATCTCCGTCCCAATCCGCCGCCCACGGCCCGGCGTCGCCGCCCGCCGCCAGAATGGGCTTCCCGGCGGCGCTCAACCGCTCTTGCTGACCGAAGGCCGGTTTCTTGGCGGTTCCCGTGTTGGTCACCCGCCACACCGCGCCGTCGATGGTGCCGATCACCAGATCCGCATCGCCGTCGCCGTCCCAATCCCCGGCGGCGACCGCCGCCGCGCGACCGACGTTCAGCTTCGAGCTGCCCGCCTTGAGCGCTTCCCCCGCGGCGAACGCGCCGTTCGGCTTGCGCCGGAACCAATACACCTCGCCGGGGTAAGATCCCGAGATGAGGTCCGCGCGCCCGTTGCCATCGAGGTCCACCAACTGTGGACCGAAGCCGATGCATCAGCCAAACGGGACCTGGGCGTCGCTGCCGCCGGCCTGGAACCAGACGAAGGCGCCGAACTTGGGCACGCTGGCGGTGCCGGTGTTGCGGTAAAGGCGCAACTTGCCGCCGCCAAACTGGCCGACCAGCAGGTCGCGCAGGCCATCGCCGTCGAAATCCACCATCAGCGGCGCGGCGTGGCCGACCTCGACATCGATCGGCTGGCCTCCGGCCTCGACGCGGAACGGCGGGGCAAGGTCGTCGGCGCTCGCGGTGAACAGGGTTGTCAGCGTGGCGGCAAAGGCCGGAAAGAGCCGGACAAGCATCGGGGGGCGCGGGGTTTTCATGGCACGATTTTCAACTGGACTATCCCAGGTTTGAGATTCAACGGGAGAAGGCGGCCACGGGCTGGCGGTTTTCAAGGTTCCAGATTTTGAGGACACGGTCCCAGCCGACCGTTGCCAGGCGCTGGCCATCGGGCGAAAACGCAAGGCCGGGACAGCGGTCGCTGTGGGCCGGGATGGCGCCGATTTTCTCGCCGGTCGCCGCCTGCCACAGCTCCACGGTGCCGCGGTCGTCGCCGCAGGCCAGCAGACGGCCGTCCGGCGAAAACGCGGCGGCCATCACGCCGGTCGGCTCCCGCGTGAACCGGCGCGCTTCCTCGCCGGTGGCGACGGACCACAGCCGCAGCGTGCCGTCCCAACCGCCGGTGGCCAGTTGGGTGCCATCCGGCGAAAACGCCACCGTTTCGACCGTCCGGCCACCGCCGGCCTCGAACGCGCGCGCCTCTTCCGACGCGTCCAAGCGCCACAGGTGGACCTTCCCGGGCCAGGTGCCCGCGGCCAGCCATTTGCCGTCCCGTGAAATCGCCAGGCTCACCACTCCCTCGCCGGGCAGTACGAAAGCGCGGCGCGCCTCGCCGGTCGCCACGTCCCACAAACGCACCGTTTCGTCGAAGCCGCCCGAGACGAGCGTGCGGCCGTCCGGCGTGAAGGCGACGGCGTTGAGCAATTTGAGTTGAGGCGGCAACGCCTTTAACACCGCGCCATTCGTGGGGTTGAAGATCGTGACGTGGCCGGCGAAGTCGCCGATGGCAAGCTGCCGGCCATCGGGCGAAAACGCCGCTGTGCGAATGGTGCTCTCCTGCCGGATCACGAGCCGGGCCTGACGGTTGGCGACATCCCACAAGATCAGTTCTCCTGGCTCGGACGGGTTATCCCAGCCGGCGGTGGTCGCAATGGTCTGGCCGTCCGGCGAATACGCGGCCGCCCACATGCGCGGGTTGATGCCCCGCAGCTTCGGCGGCGCGGTGTCCAGGACGATGACGTTGGACCCGGCTGGCGCGGGCTCCGCACCGGTCGTTTGATCCCGGCCGGCCTCCGCACTCGACGCCGGCTTGGCGGCGGACTTGACCGGCGGGCCCAGCGCCTTCTTCACCGCCTCGCGCAGAGCTTCGCCGCGCAAGGGCGTGGGCTTTTCCGGGTCTCCGGTTCGGACGAAAATCGACACGGGCAAGGCGGCGTCCGGGAACTCCGCGGTCAGCCCCCGTCTCATCTCCGTGATGGCGACCAACTGAGGCCACGAGATGCCGAGTTCCTGCACGAGCTTTCGCGCCGCTTCCCGGTCCTCGTCCGCCACCGTGCCGAGCATCAGCAACCGGCCATCCTCGGCGTACTCGGCTTGGAGTTCTTTGAGCAACTGGAGTTCGGCGCGGCTGGCGTCGTTGGTGGCCGACCAAAAGGTCACGAGAACGAACTTGTTCAGCATCTGGTTAGCGTCGAAGGCGCCGCCGTCCAAGGTCGGCATCTGCGCGCCGGCCGCACTCGTGCCGCGGCGGCGGGCCTCGGCCTGGCGCGCGCGGTCGGCACTGATCTCCTGCTCGGAACGCAGCGTCAACTTAAGCTCGCCGAGGTCCAGCGGTTCGTCGGTCTGGCCGCCGGGGATTTCCGGCACCTCCACCTCGCGGTTGATCGAGCCGATCGAGGTCTGGGGGAAATTGTCCGAAGGTTCCATGAACATCAGGGTGAGTTGGTACCGGCCGGGCAGCACGTCATCGATGCGGAACGCGCCGTCCTCGCTCCACGTGGGCGCGTAGTAGCGCTGGTTCGCCCGGGCTTCCTTGACTTCCGGGGAGTTCTGTTGCCAGGCGCGGATTTCCTCCGGCGTGCGCACGTTCGCCGGCGGCCGGGGCCAACGGGTTCCGAGAGTGTGATGGCCGCTGGGCCACTCGATCTTCCGCGTCGGATCGCTGAGCACCACCTTGCCGATCACCGGTCGGCCGGTGCCGCCGTAAGTCACCGTCGTGACCGCGCCGGTTTTGACGGTGAGGCGTTGAAGATGGCTCCAACTCCAGCCGCCCCGTCCAGACGGAATCGGCCGCATGATCTGCCGCTCGCCGGGCGGCACCTTGTCGAGCGCAAACCGGCCCTTGGCATCCGTGCGGGTCTTGTAAGCGTTGAAGTCGAACTGGAGGCCGTGCGGGGTGAAAGATTGATTGACGAGCGCGACCTCCCGGTCCGCCGCCACCCGCGAGCCGATCTTCATCACCCCTTCGACCCGCCCCCAAGGCGACAAGGTGATCTTGCCCGCGGCGGCGAGTTCGTCGGCGCTGAGTTCGGCAAAACCCTGCTCGGGATGCACGGCGACCAGTTGCGGATTGGGCAACAGCGCCGGGAGGGCGAAGCGCCCCGCCGCATCCGTCTTGGCAATGTGCACCGTGCTCGAACCGAGTGTGCGAAACGATCCGGGCTGAAGGTTGAGATAACCAAAGCCGAGGACCGCCACCTCCGCGCCTTCGACCGGCTGCCCGGCGGCGTTGACCACGACGCCCCGCGGGCCGCTGCCTTTTTTCAGCTTGAACTCGTGCTCGTGCCAACCGGTTTCGTCGAACGCCGGCGAGGCTGCCGGCAGGTAGCCTTCCGCCACGGCCAGGAAGCGCACCCGGCCGCCCGATTGGTAGTCCAAGCCCAGGCTGAACGCTCCCTCCGTGCTGGACAAAGGCCGGTTCCGCTCTGGCTGCCAGCTTGTCTGGTCTTCCTCGACTCCGCCCCACACGTTTCCGAGCACCAGCCGGAAGGTGGTGATCGGTTGTCCCGTTTCCGCGTCCAGCACCCGGCCGGTGAACAGGAACGTGCGCGTCAGGCGCAAGGTCAAATCCGTCGCCGCCAATTCCCCGACCGGCAGCGTGGTCCGGTTGAAGCCCGGCTTCGAAACCGAAAGCGTGACAGCGTCCAGCGGACCCGAATCCCAAACGAAACGCCCGTCCGTGTCCGTTTCGGCGCGCCACTTCAACAAGTCCAGATCCTGCCAGCGCTCGACCGCCACCACGGCGCCCGCCACCGGCTTGCCCGCTTCGTCCAGCACGCGGCCCGCGCGCGTGCGCCCGGGCGCCAGCTTGAATTCGAGCGGTGCCAGTCCGCGTTCAAGTTGGAACTTGCGCTGCTGCGGCGCCCGGCCCGGCGCTTGCACCAGCAGCGCCGCCTCGCCCGTTTCCAGCGCGACCACGCGAAAATGGCCGTTGCCATCGGCCCGCGCCTGCGCTCGATTAGCCAGTTCGTCGCCGCTCGCCAACACGACGTCGGCGCCGGCCAACGCCTGGCCCTCGGCGTCCAGCACGCCGCCGGTCACGGCAATGCCCGGCTCGAGCGTCATCACCGCCGCGCCCGCGAGCAGGCTCTGGGTGCTGGCATCGTAACCCGGCTCGGCCTCCTCGGCCTGGTCGTACTCCGCCGGCAGAAACTCCGGATGCGTGACCTTGAAACTTAGATCCTGCGGGTTGGGCGGCACGCTGCGACACGTCCACTTCCCTTGCGCATCAGTTTCGACCGTCTCGATTTCTTCCTCAATGACCTGGCCGGCAGCGTCGCGGGCCGCGCCGTTGACGCGCACCTGCGCGCCGGCGACGGGTTGGCCCTGGTCGTCCCGCACCACGCCGCCGACGGCGACGCCGGGATCGAGCTTGATCACGAGTTCCGGCGGCAGCGTGCGGCCGTCAATGCTTTGGCGGTGCGCCCCGTAGCCTTTGGCGCGCACCAACAGGTTGAAGCGAGTGATGCCCTCCGCCGGGAAATCCAGGGTCACCCGGCCTTCGCGATCGGCCTGGTAGGCGCCGAAGGCGTGCGCTGTCTGCGCGTCCGCCACCTGGAAATGCACCGTCGCGCCGGCGATCGGCTGACCCGAATCCGCGGCCACGATGCGCAACCGGCATTCGCCGTGCGTGGCCGCTTCGTCGAAGGCGGGTGCGGCCGCCACCGCCGTGGCGCCGGCGTCCGCGCTGGGCGCTTCGACGGTGACCGCCAGGATCACCGGCGTGGCCCGGGTGAGCAGCGACACCACGTCCAGGCTCTGGACAAGCTGGTCCGGACGCGGATTGACGAAGCGGGTTTGGAAAAGCCGCAGCGTCACGCCGTTGGCGTCGGTTTCCGGGCTGGTGCCGGTCCACGCCACTTTCGAGCCGGGATCGCCGATGGCCGCGGACTTTTCCGAGCGTTCCACCCACCAGTTGCGACCATGCACGCCGTAGCGCAACGGCAGGTCACGCGTCTGGCCGTCGGAGTAATGAAGCACCAGTTTGCCGATCGGCGTGCCGTCGGGCGCGTCGTAAGCCGCGCCATGAACCAGGTGCAGCGCGCCCACGCGACCGCCGATGGGGATGCCTTCGACGCGGGTCGGGAACTGCCGGTCGGCGCGAAGCGCCCCCAGGCCGCTGAGTTCAACGATCCCGCCGAGATCGAACGGCACGTCCGCGAAAGTTTGGCGGCCTTTCGGGACCGAATCCCAGGAGGTGCCGGGTTTGATGGTGTCCCAGCGCGTGACGTAATACCGGGTGAGATCGAGCGGCCGGAACCGGCGTCCCTCCGCCGTTTGAATCGCTTCCGGCGGAGCGCCCGCGCTGCCGGCCGTGTCCGCGGCGGCTCGCACTTGCCGCGGCAACGCGTCGGTCAAGGTGATCCCGCCCAAGCCCACCACCAACAAACCCGCCAGCGAGGACCAACGCGAAGGCGGGCGGAAAGCGGCGATCATTCTCATGCGGTCGCGCATCGCCCGCGGGTCTTCCAAAACGCCCACGAGCGCGGGCGTCGCGACCGGTTGGTTGAAAGCTTGCAGCAGCTTGATGATGGTCTGCCCATAAGACTGGGCCTGCCGCTGGCCCAACGCCGTCAACGCCAGCGCGTCGGCGGCCAGTTCGCGATCGGCCCGCATTCGACGGAAGGCCACCCAGACGGCCGGATTGAACCAGTGCAGGACCTGGAGCGCCGTGGCGAGCCAGTTCAACGCGAGGTCGCGCCGTTTCAAATGCGCCAGTTCGTGGAGCAACACATGCCGGAGTTCGTCGATAGAGAACCGGCTCGGCAGACCGGCCGGCAGCAACAACTGCGGGCGCACCAGTCCGGCCAGGGCGGGACTGCTGACGCACTCCGTCTCCACCACCGCCGGCGTGCGGCGCACGTTCAGCCGCCGGCAACATTCCTGCAAGGCCGCCAATGTCCCGGCGTCGCGCACCGGCCGGCTCCGGCGCAGAGCGGCATGAAACCGGAACGAGGTCGCCGCGACCCGCCCGGCCAACGGGAGCGCGCCGGCCAGCCACAGCCACGGCCACCCCCGCCGCCAAGACCAGCCGGTCGCCACCGGGTTGATCTGGGCATCGGTCCGGTCACTGACGCCTGTCGTCGCGATCGGTGATGGGTCCTTTGGCAATGAGACCGCCGCCGGCGCGGGAGCCGTCGCCTCCGCGAAAGTTGCGGGGCCCGCAGAACGATTCGCCGGAGCCGGCCGTAATTCAACCGGCGGCTCCTCATCCACGCGGGCAGGAGTCCGCGCCGCAGTTGAAGCCGGCGGAAGAGAGTTGGCCGCGGTCTCGGTCGGTTCTGCGCCGTTGCCTCCGCGGTCCCAGCCCGCGGGCACCAGATTGAACACGCTCACGCCGCTCGCCGGCGTCGCGGGCAACACGAGCCGCGCCACCACGAGCCACCACAACGCGTGGCGCCAGCGCGGCGTCAGCCACCGTCGAAACAGGCGTTGGCACAACACCACCAACGCAACCAGGATCGCCGTTTGCCACGCGGTCCGCTGGAGCCAATCCAGCCAGGCGGCCGTGAGATTCGCATCGGTGGGCATGAGTCATTCCTTTCCGTTCAGAATGCGCTGCAGTTCCCGGATTTCCGCTTCGGTGAGCTTTTTCCGTTCGACGAAATAAGCGACCATCGGCGCTAGCGAGCAGCCGAAGACCCGTCCGAGGAAGGACTCGCTGGCCGCGTCCATGCACTGCCGCTCGGACACCAGCGGTCGGTAGAGGTGGCTCCGGCCCTCCTTTTTGAAGCCCACCGCCCGCTTGCGGACCAGGCGGGTGAGCAGCGTTTGGACGGTCTTGGGATGCCAGGTGGGATCTTGGACGCGCAGCGCGGCGACGATCTCGCCGGTCGTGCGGGGGGCTTTGGCCCAGAGCGGTTTCATCACCTCCCATTCGGTTTCCGAAATGCGCGGCTTCATCGCAACATCGCGTTATTTACCTACAAGTGTGGGCGCGCTGAACCTACGCCTGTAGCCGGGGCGGTCAAGGGCTATCTCGAAATTCTTTTCCGGATGCCACCGGCGATCGAGCGGCAGTAACGGGGTGCGTTGGGGTGCATTCAATTAGGAACTCAAGAACTCAGGAACCGCCTTCTGAGATTTCCGGTTTTCCAGCTTTCTGGCCTTCCTCATTCAACCTCGGAGCCTGAGTGTCTTCGTGGCTGAACGTGCAATTCTCGGCGAAATTCGGAACGCAGGAACTCAGGAACCGCCTTCTGGATTTTCCGGCTTTCCGGAGTTCCAAATTCACGTCTCGTTTCCGGCCGGTTTCGATCGCGATTGCGCCGCCGAAAATTTTACAAAATCATGACAACTCCGCCCGGCCGATGTGCCAGGCTGGCTGCCATGAAAACCTTGCTCTGCCGCCTGCTGATCGTTGCGGCCACCGTGCTGCCCGCGAAGGGCGCGGACCCGTTGACCACCGCCTTTCAGCAAGGCCTGCTCGAAGAAGAACTCAACCGCAACTTCACCAACGCCATCGCCGCCTACGAACGCGTCGTTCAAGGCCTGGACGAACAACGTCCGCTGGCCGCGACCGCCTTGTTCCGTCTGGCCGAATGCTATCGCAAGCTCGGCCAGACCAACGAGGCCGTGGCGGCGTACCAACGCGTGCTCCGGGATTTCACCGAGGAAGCCACGCTCACCAAGCTCAGCCGCGAAAACCTCGTCGCGCTGGGCTTCGGGCCGCCGGCCCAAACGAAAACCAACGCGGCGTCGGCAGCGGTTGCCGCCAAGAGCGATGAAGCGGAGGAAGCCGACCGGCTCGCCGCCCAACTCGCCGGCATCGAGCGTTTGAAGAACGACCCGGAAATGCAAGCCCAGGCCATACAGGCGTTCTTCCCGGATGAAGGGTTGAACCGCATGCTCTGGCACCTCGATATCCTCAAGCAACAGGCGGCCTTTGCCCGCACGAACCAGACCGCCGGGGAGTTCGGCTTTCGGTTTCCCATCGATTCGGGCGGCGGCGGTGGTGGGAAGGTCGTTGTGAAACTGGTTCCCGGCACGCCATCACCACCCCTTGAAGAATATCTGGCGGCCCAGTTGGACCTTATCGCCCGGCGCACCGAGCATATCCTCAAGGGCCAGCAGGCCCGGCTGTTCGTGCTTCAGAACGGTGCGGCGAGTGCGGCGCCGGCGGTGGCGGCACTGGGTCCCGTCGCCAAGAGCGATGAAGCGGACGAGTCTGACCGGCTCGCCGCCCAACTCGCCGGCATCGAGCGTTTGAAGAACGACCCGGAAAAGCAAGCCCAGGCCGTGCTGGCGTTTTTCCCGGACGACGGGTTGAAGCGGATGCTGCTGAATCTCGCCAAACTACAGCAGCAGCTCACGAGGTTCCGATCCTTACGACCGGCGGAGCAAGAAAGGTTGACGGAAGCATTCGCCAGGTCGGAGACGTTACCACCAGAGTTTTCTTGGGGGGCCATTGGTCCCGAAGAAAGATCATTACATTCTATGGCCGGTGAGGAAAAGAAGGGCACCAACCCGGCAGAATCCGCTGTGAACAGGCAGCTTACGCTCATCGCGGACCGCGTCCGGTTCATCCTCGACACCCAAAAGGCCCGGCTCTTCGTGCTCCAAAACGCGGTCCCGGGAGCTGCACCGGCCGCGGCGCCCGCGCCCGCGACCAGCGAGGAGGCGGACGAGATCAAGCGCATCCAGGCGATCATCCGGGACAGTCCCGACCTCGTGAACGCGCATAACGCCACCGGCAACGGCGGCACCCCGCTCCACGCCGCGGCCGAGAAAGGCTACGTCTCGGTCACCGAATACTTGCTGGCGAACCACGCGGACGTGAATGCCAAGGACAACCAAGGCCGGACCCCGTTGCACATTGCCGCGCAAAACGGCCACAAGCGACTCTGTGAAATGCTGCTGGCCGCTGGCGCGGACGTGAACGCGGAGGACAACGACGGCTATACCCCACTCCACCTGGCCGCGATCAAGGGCTACTTGTCGGTGGCGGAAACGCTTTTGGCCAGGGGCGCGCAAGTGAACACGGCGGCGCGTGACAATCATGGCGCCACGTTGAACAGCCCCCTGGCGTCCGCGGCGGTGGTCGGTTCCCCGGCGATGGTGGAACTGCTCCTGGCTCACGGCGCTGACCTCGAGTATCGCGACAAGGACGGCGTCACGCCGCTGATTCGCGTCATTTCCGCGTACCCGGTCAGAGCGGACAGAGAAGCTTGCGTGAAGGTGCTGCTCGACAAAGGCGCGAACGTCAACGCGGTCGATGTTCACGGCCTGAACGCCCTGGCCTATGCCGTCAGAGACGCCAAGATGACATTGGTAACATTGCTGCTCGATCACCGTGCGGAAATCAACGCCCAGGTATCCGCCTGGATCAAAGGATCGCTTAATCAATTCCCATACTCGCCTGGAGGGTGGGGAAGAGATTCTCAGGACGGAAATTGGACCGTGCTGTTCATGGCCGTTGGCTCAGGTAACACGGAGACGACGCGACTGCTCCTGGACCGCGGCGCTGACATCAATGCGAAAGCCGCCAGCGGCATCACGCCGGTGCACTGGGCGGTGCTCCAAGGCAAGCTGGATAACTTGAAGCTGCTCCTCGATCACAAGGCCGACGTGAACGTGCGCGACAGCGGCGGAAACATGCCCTTGCACTATGCCGTGGACAACGGCCGCGCGGAACTGGTGGAGGCGTTGCTGGCCGCCGGCGCGGATCCGAATGCGCCGGGCTGGACCAACGGCGAGGCCCAGCCTTGGTGGCCGCTGTTCCGGGCCGTCACCCTGCCGCCTGAGTTCAGCGGCCCGATCGTCAAGGCGCTGATCGCACACGGTGCCGACGTCAACGCCAAGACCACCAATGGTTGGACCGCACTCCACCAAGCGGTGCACTTGAACCAATCCGACCTGGCCGAGTTGCTCGTAGCCAACAAGGCGGAGGTCAACGCCCACGGTTCAAAACCCAAAGCCGACCCTCAACTGGGAGAGCGGAAGGCGGAAGGCACCGAAACCACAACCACCTCGGGTATTGCCAGCCGGGGGTGGCGCCCGCCTCAACCCCGCCTGATGCCCGTACCTGCTCAGCAAATCATGCTACCTGGGAACATTCCCGGTGTCGGCCGGGGCGGCCCTCCAAGACTCGAAGCTGACAAAGATGTGACGCCGCTGCAAGTGGCCGTAGCCAACCAGAACTTGGAACTCGCGAAGTTCCTGCTCGACCACGGCGCCGACGTGAACGCCCGCGATGCCGACGGCCATACGCCGCTTCAATTCGCGGTCAATCGCCGCGATCTCGACATGATCCGCCTCTTGCTCGACGCCCAGGCCGATCCGGATACCAAAGACGGTTCGGGACAGACGCCGGTTTCCATCGCCGTCTCGATCCAGGACCCTTATCCCCAAGACCGGCATGCAAACGTGCCCAACCGCGGCCTCGTGCTGCTCGCCAAGCCCAAGGACATCATCGCGCTGCTGCGCGAGCATGGCGCAAAAGAACCGCCCGAGCCCAAGCCCGCGAAGTCGATCTTCGAGACCGATCCGAAAAAGGCCAAGGCGGGCGGCCAGGTATCCATCTTCGGCGCGGTCCGCGGCAACGGCCTTCGGGGCAATTTGTTCGCGCTGAGGCCCGGCAGCTCGATCAGCCTTTCGCAGGCGTTGTTGGCGGTGGGTTTCGCCGACAACGCCGTGATGGGCGCGGTCAAACTCACGCGGGTGAATCCGGACACTAAGCAACCCGAGACGAAGACGGTGAACTTGCTGGGCCTCAAACGCGGCGAACCGATCGAGGAAATCCTGCTCCAGGATGGCGATCGGGTGGATGTGCCTGCGCCAAGCCTGTGAACGAGCTTAAGCCCGAAAACCGAAGCTGGGGGAGCCCGCCCGCCCTCGGGTGTGGCTGGACGCGCCTCGCGTCCAGCACCGGGGAGCACACGCCGCCGGCGTGTCTGTTTCGGCGGCTCGCCGAAACGCTGTCCAGTCCACTATCCGCATCCGGCGCGGAAAGGCCGCCGCTGACCGACGTCAGCAGCCA
>JAKCAB010000234.1 GCA_021839785.1 bacterium
GTTTCCCGCGGCAATCGCCACCACGTTGCTCAATACCCGACCGTTCACCTGTACCAGACCACTCGCCACGTCTCGCATCGACCTCGAAGGCACCCCGGTCGTCTCGCCGTACGAGTTCAGTCCCCAGCCGAACACTGTGCCGTCCTGCTTCAAGGCCAGCGAGTGCCGCTCGCCCACGGCGATGGCGATCACATTGCTCAGGCCAGGCGGTGGTGGCGCGTCATCGGTCTCTGCACCCCACGCGACTACCGTGCCATCGGCCTTGAGCGCCAAGTTGCGCGCATTCTGGGCGCCACCGATGGCGATGGCCACGACGTTGCTCAGGCCCGCGGGCACCTTGGCATCGGGCGTTCCCCAGGCCACCACCCTCCCGTCGGCCTTCAGCGCCAGACTGCGCGCGTATCCGGCCGCGATGCTGACGACATTGCTCAAACCCGAAGGTGCGGACGCCTGCCCTTGGGCATCGTCGCCCCAGCCGACGACTGTTCCGTCGCGCTTGAGCGCCAGGCTGTGCCTCCAGCCGGCGGCGATCCCCACCACGTTGGTCAACACCGCTCCCTTGATCCTCACGACGCCAGCCGTGCTAAGCTTTGTCGGACTACCCGTGGCCTGGGCGTAATAGTTGTAACCCCAGCCCAGCACGGTCCCGTCCCGCCTGAGCGCCAGGCTGTGAGCGTCTCCGGCGGCTATCGCGACGACATTGCTCACAACCTGCCTGGACAGAACCACAACGCCCGTTACATTTTCGGAGGAGCGCTCGGAGGGCACTCCGGTTGCCTGTCCAGCAAGGTTCCTTCCCCACCCAAGCACGTGATCTTCAGACCGGGTTTCTCGGGCCAGCGCCGAGAGCAGGAGGAGAAGGAAACTCAGTTCTCTGATCGTTCTCATTGCGTTGTGCCCGTGGTTATTTCGTCATTCGTCGTTCGTTGCACGGAAAGACCAAACTTGTCAATATTGGACCTGCCGAATTTCCCGATTGCAGGGACGACATTTGCGTGCGCGCTTCGCCCCACCCGCGCCGGATGAAGCCAAGGCCGCACGCCGGCACCTACAAGCTCCGCGCCACGAATGCGGCCGGCTCCGTGGACAGCGACAACGCCGTCGTGCGCGTGATCGTGCCCGACTTGGCGGCCTACAAAACCGCCGTTCAGGCCGAACCGAGCCTGGTTTCGTACTACCCCTTCGATGCTGCCAACGCCGACGATGCGAAGTCCTCGAACAACGGTACGCTGCAAGGCGATGCCGGCTTCACCCCCGGCGTCGGCCGCGGCGCGGACCAGGCGCTTCTGCTGGGCGGCGCGGGTTGGGTGAACCTCGACCAGGTCGAGGCCTTCGATTTCCTGGACGGTGCCGGCACCGTGGAAGCGTGGATCCGCGCGGACTGGACGGCTTCGCCCGGCTACAACCCCGCGATCTTCGCCGACCGCAACGGCAACCCGGTCAACTGGAGCGTGCACATGGAGGCGAGCAAGGCCGGCGGCGGTCTGTGGAACGGCTCCACCTACTCGCCGCTGCCACTGGCCGGCACCGGCACGCGCTGGCATCACTTCGCGGCCGTCTTCGACCGGACCGGCGGCAACAGTACGTTCACGCTGTATTGGGACGGCAGCCCGGTGAGCACCACCCGGCAGGGCCTTGGCCCGGCGCCCGAATCGCCCGCCGAACTGGGTTCCTCCTCGCCAGACGGCCAGGAGTTGTGGATCGGCGCGCTGGACGAAGTGGCGTTTTACAGCGACGCGCTCCCCGCCACGGCGATCCTCAGCCACTACCAGGCCTTGCTGGGCGGCCCGGCCGAACTGCCCGCCATCCAGTTCTCGCTCACGGGCAAGCAACTCACGCTGAGTTGGCCGGCGGACGCGACCGGCTTCACACTCGAATCGGCTGACGCCCTACCCGCGCCGGACTGGAGCGCGGTTCCGGGCGTGGTGAACAACCAGATCACCATCGACGTGTCGGCCGGCACGCGGTTCTACCGGCTGCGCAGCCCGTAGCCCCCGTGAATTGATGCTCTTATCCGGAACGATGCTGTCGGATGGGGACCGCACGCGGCCCGCGTGCCTTCGTCGCCGGCTCGGCGACGACTTCGAGCCTCAAACCGACGCGTCTCCAAACGGCGAGCCGGGAATCCGGGCGACGCGGTGTTCAGCGAGCCGCCGAACACGGCAGGCCAGCGGCCTGCGCTCCCAATTTTCACGGCATCGTTCCGGCTTATTCCGGGGAAAGCAGCGCCGACTGACGTTGGCGGCAACGGAGCGTTTGGAGCGCCGCGCGAAGAACCCTTTCCTTGGCGGCCGGCGGCGGTAACCTCGGCCCACGTTCATGGCCGGCTTGGTTCCCCAACACACGCTCGAACAAATCCGCGCGGCGAGTGACATCGTCGAGGTGATCGGTTCGTACCTGCCGCTGAAGCGCGCGGGCGCGAACTTCGTGGCGGTCTGCCCGTTTCATAAGGAGAAGACGCCCAGCTTCAACGTCAATCCGCAGCGCCAGATCTTCCATTGCTTCGGCTGCCACAAGGGCGGCGACGTGTTCACGTTCGTCAAGGACTACGAGAACATCTCGTTCATGGAGGCGGTGCGGCGGCTGGCCGAACGGGCGCACATTCCGCTCGAATTCGAGCAGACGCCCGGCCAGGAAAAGGTCCGGTACCTCAAGGAAACGC
>JAKCAB010000752.1 GCA_021839785.1 bacterium
TGGCGCCGCCGCCGCCAGCGACCGTGTTGGCCTGAAAGGTGCAAGTGTCCAAGGCAAGCTGGCCCGTGCAATAGACTGCTCCGCCGAAGCCCGCTCCCGGCTGGCCGGCATCGCCGCCGTCGCCGGCCTGGATCGCCCCCTCGCCGCCCGTGCCGCCATCGCCGCCGTCGCCGCCTTGGGCCTGGTTCGAATCGAAGGTGCACCGCGTGAGTTGCACGTCGCCGGAGCTCCAGATCGCGCCGCCAACGCCCGCACCGCCGGCGCCTCCCGTGCCGCCGGTGCGCCCGATGTTGTAGTCGTCTTGTCCCGCGGCGCCGGCAGCGCCCGCCTCGCCGGTGGCGTGGTTGTTCTTGAAGGTGCAATCCGTCGCGACCAGCGTGCCGTGGTCGTTGTACACGGCCCCGCCGTTGGTGCTGGCACCGTTGACGAGCGAGACTTTCAGCAATTCGAGGCGGACGCCCGGGTTGACGTTGAACAAGCGCCCGCTGTTGCCCCCGGCGAACGTGACCGAGTTGGCCGACGCGCTGGCGTCGAGAATCGTGTCGCTCTGGATTTGGAGCGGCGCCTGGAGATTGAAGGTGGCGGCGGCGCCGAGGTTGAAGGTGACGCGCCCGCCGCCGAGGAGCGCGGCGTACAGGTTGGTCAAGGTGGCGGAGGTCACCTCGCCGCCGGCGCGGGCTGGGCCGCTGGCGAGCAGGGCAATGGCAAGCAGCCCAAACGGGCAGAGCCGCGCGAGGCATGGGGCCGGCGCGGGTTGGATGGGCGCGGGTTGGACACCCGCGCTCCACACCGGAGCGGGTTGAGCAGCCGCGCTCGACGATTGGACACCGGCGCTCCTGGCGGTGGCGAGTTGGACCCGGCCGCTCCAGCGCACCAGCGAGCGCTGGCAGCGCCGCCACCAAGGAGAGAGAAGCCGGTTCATGCGAGGAACAGCGACGGGGCGGCGGCGCGATTACTTGCCGAACAGCGTGTTGAGCTTTTGGTTGAGCTTCTCGTCGCCCTGCTCGAGATCGCGTTCCATGTCTTTAATGCCCGGCAGCCTCTGGCGCTGGATTTCGGCTTCCATGCTGGCGGCGGTGGGTGTGGGCAGGATGGTCGGGCGGATGAGCACCATCATCTCGTTGCGGACCTGGTTGCTGCTCTTGTTCCGGAACAGCACGCCCAGTCCGGGAATGTCTTTCAGGAAGGGAACGCCCGAGTTGTTCTTGGTCTTGCTCGTGCGAATGTAGCCGCCGAGGATGATCGTTTCGCGGTCGTGCACGGCGACGGTGGCCTCCGCCGAGCGGTGGGTGGTGTTCGGCAGCTTGCCGACCCCGGTGAACTCCGTGTAGCCCGAGATGTCCGAGATGGTCTGGCTGATGTCCATCACGACGAGGCCGTCCGGCGTGATGAACGGGGTCACATCCAGCGTGGTGGTCACATCCAATTGCTGGAAGGACGAGCTCGGACCGTAGGTGGCGCCACCGTAGTAGGTGCTCGACACGTAGGGCACGCTCTGGCCCACCTCGAAGAAGGCCGGGGTGGCGTGCGTGGTCTGGATGGTCGGGCGGGCCAGGACCTGGCCGCGGTTGTTCGCCGCCAGCGCCTGCACGGCCACGTCCAGGTCGTTGTTGTAGCGGGCCAGGTAGGTGAGGCCGCCCGAGCCGGAGGTGAAGTTGGTGAGGCCGGAGATGAAGGACTGGCCGTTCTGGCTGGCGGCCGCGGAGGTGAGGTTCCCGGTTTGCTGGGGGTGCATCAGCATGGAGACCCCCAGCGAATAATCGTCCGACAGTTGCACATCCATGATGATGGCCTCGATGAGCACCTGCGACTGGAGCGTGTCCACCTTGGCCACCACGTTGGTGATCATCTTCATGTCCGCCTTGCTGGCGAAGACGATCAACGAGTTCGCGCGTTCGTCGGGGACGATCTTGGCGTCCTGGAGCAACTGGACCGGTTGCCCCTGCTGGCCGGCGCGGCTCAAGATTTGGGCGAAGCGCTGGTTGAACGTGCTGGCCGGCGTCGCCGGGCGCACGGCTGACGTGATGGGGGTGGCTACCGCCTGCTGGGGATAGTAGCCGCCCGGTCGGTAGCCACCGTAGCTGGAGCCGCCGTAACCACCGTAACCGCCGTAACCGCTGGAACCGCCGCCGTAACCGCCATAGCCCCCGTATCGCGAGCCGCCGCGGGTGCCGCGGGTGCCGCGGGTCATGCCGGTGGTGCGGGCGACCGCAGCGCCGCCGGCGGTCGTGCCAACCGCGCCGCCGCCGATCAGCGAACTCATGGTGTCGTAGATGTCGTCCACCTTGCCGAAGCGGATGGGGATGACTTCGAGCTTGTAATCGTTTTCCACTTCCACGTCCACCTGCTCGATGATTTCGCACATGCGTTTGACGTTCGCCGGGTAGTCGCGCAGGACCAGCGTCTGCGTGGAGTCGATGGCCACCAGGCCGTTGGGAACCTGGGCGAAACTGGCGATCAACTGTTGCACTTCGGAGGGCAGGGCGTGCTTCAACTTCACCACCTTGGTGACGAACTGGCCGGTTTCCGAAAGGTTCTTCGGGTCACTCTTCGTGAACGCCGCGCCCGCCTGCAACACGGCGGTGTTCGGCACCGCGCTGACGAACTTGTCGTCCACGTTGATCATGCTGATGCCGTTCATGGCCAGAACGGTGTCCAGC